>NZ_JAGWCX010000062.1:0-26475 GCF_020657775.1 Clostridioides sp. ZZV14-6345
TGGGAAACTGCCTGGGAGAGTAGGACGTAGCCACGTAATTTTTTTTTGGTAAATTTATTAAAATTGAAAAAGTTTTATTTTTTATGTTTAGACCTTGTAAATTTGGGACATAATATAATTGTAAAACTTAATATAGCAAAAATAAATTACTCAATCTCCCCCACTTAAAGACCTCTATCCCCCATAGAGGTCTTTTTTATTTTCAAATCAAATCATATAAAAATAAACAGTTTTATATGCTCTCCTCTAAATTAAAATTATATTGTGATAGTAAACAGTGAACATGAAAAATATAGAAAGTTGTATCTAACATAAATAGTATATCAGCTTAACTTTAGTATATTTAACAAAAAATATTTGTAATTTAACCTTTATTTTAATAAGTTTACCATATATTCACTTTGTCTTAATATATCCTTTACAAATTAAGAGTATTATTAATCTATAGGTAAATCGTAGAATTAAATCAAATATTTTAGGAGGATAAAAATGGCAGATATAAGACTAGAAAATGTAACAAAATCTTATAATAAAAAAAATCCCGTTATAGAAAACTTAAATCTTACTATAGAAGATGGCTCTTTTACAGTGTTGGTAGGCCCAAGTGGATGTGGCAAATCTACTACATTAAGAATGATTGCAGGTCTTGAAGATATAACTTCAGGTAAGTTGAAAATTGAAGATAATGATGTAACAAAAACGGATGCTAGTAAAAGAGATATAGCTATGGTATTTCAAAACTATGTATTATATCCACATATGACTGTTAGAGAAAACATAGAATTTGGTCTTAAAAACAAGAAAGTAGTAAAAGAAAAAAGAGAAAAACTTATAACAGATGTTTATGTAACTCATGACCAGGTTGAGGCAATGTCGATGGCAGATAAGATAGTTATAATGAACAAAGGAAAGATAATGCAAATAGGTTCTCTAAAAAAGATATATCAAAATCCTAAAAATTTATTTGTGGCTCAATTTATTGGGAATCCTTGTATGAATATATTAGATATAAAAAATGATGTCAAATTTGGATTTAGACCAGAAAAAGCAACGCTAGAGAGTATAAATGGTGGAACTAATGGTGAAACTGCACAAAAAATGGTTGACCAATTTAATAGTTAGCATAAAGATATCCAAGTAAATATGCTAAAACAGAAAGACTACTATGAAAATGCAACAAAATTGCAGGCAGCTTTAACTTCTAAAGACCAACCAGATGTAACACTATTAGAAATAACTCAAACAGGTACATTCGCATCAGCAGGTGCTTTAGTAGATATGAGTAAATATTTTGATAAAACATACCAGGAACGATTCTTTTCTGGTCTTTTAACAAATTCATATTACGAGAATAAATTTGTTGGAATGCCATTTAATAGAAGTACACCAATATTATACATAAATAAAGATATGGCAACTAAAGCAGGGCTTGACCCTTCAGGTTCAAAGTCATGGGAAGAGCTTAAAAACTATGCTAGTAAGATGACAAATAAATCAGAAGATACTTATGGTTTTGAAACACCAATAGATATTTGGTTCTATGAAGCTATGGTAATGCAAAGTGGTGGAGAAATAACTAATGGTAAAAAAGTAGCATTTAATAATGAAGCAGGACAAGCACCGGTTAAGTTTTGGCAAGATATGATGAAAGATGGAATAATGAAAATGCCTTCTGGTGAAGATTATAATGCTTGGGATGTAGCAAAGCAAGATTTTGTAAATGGTAAAGTAGGTATGATATTTTTGCAGAAATATGGGCTCCTAATAGAGAAGATGACCCAAGAGAAACTTTTGAAAGAAGTTCCAGTAAGGTTATAATGGACGGTATTTACAATAGACATTGTCATCATATTGATTGGAAATTAGAACCTAATATGGATTTATTTGGAGTAAACTGTTCAGTAGACATAATAAAGGAATATAAGCCAGATTTAAGGTTAATACATTTGGCTACATTGGACCACACACGACACAATTATGGTTTATTTAATGATGAAGTAAATAAAGCATTAAAAATGAATGATGAATGGTTAGGAGATATAATTCAAGCTACAAAGGATGTGGGTACATACGAAGATACAAATTTTATAATACTTGGGGACCACGGTCATCTTAGAGTTGATAAAGTTATAAATCCAAATGTTTTGCTTAAATCAAATGGATTTATAACAGTTGAAAATGGAGAAGTTAAGAATTTTGATGCATATGTAAATTCTTCTGGAATATCAGCTCAAATAATAGTAAATAACTTAGATAGATTAACCTCCCTTTATAGCTTTTGGACCCAATATTAAAAGTGGTGTGGTTATAGAGGAAGGCGACTTGAGAGCGCACGCAGCAACTATATTAAAGATATTTGATTTAAAGTTAGATGGAGTTGAAAAAGAAGCATTTGATTTTATTATATAAGTTGAATAAAGTATTTATTTTCCAGGAATTATAGACTTCTATTGCAAAGATAGGAGTCTTTTTTTATGTTTTAGATTTAAGTAAAATTTAAATGGGTAAAATATTTAAAATAACTTAAACAATTTTATAAAGGTATGATATAATAATACATGTTAGGAACTAATGTTCGCAAAAAGGAGTGATACTATGGATTTTAAAATAAAATCAGACTTCAAACCTACAGGTGACCAACCAGAAGCTATTAAATCAATAGTGGATTCTATAAATAGAAATGAGAAATTTTCGACATTATTGGGAGTAACGGGTTCAGGAAAAACATTCACAATGGCAAATATCATTCAACAAGTTAAGAAACCTACCCTAATAATGGCTCATAATAAGACATTAGCAGCACAGCTTTACAGTGAGTTTAAAGAATTTTTCCCAGACAATGCAGTTGAATATTTTGTAAGTTACTATGATTACTATCAACCAGAAGCATATGTAGCTCACAGTGACACTTATATAGAGAAAGATGCAAGCATAAATGATGAAATAGATAAACTTCGACATTCTGCTACAGCATCTATTTTAGAGAGAAGAGATACTATAATAATATCATCTGTATCTTGTATATATGGACTTGGTGACCCAAAAGACTATAAAGAACTTATGTTATCTATAAGACCAGGTATGCAAAGAGACAGAGATGATGTAATAAAAAGGTTAATAGAGATACAATACGAAAGAAATGACATAAATTTTACAAGAGGTACCTTTAGAGTTAGAGGAGATATACTAGAAATATTTCCAGCTAGTAACGATGAAAAAGCAATAAGAATAGAATTTTTTGGTGATGAGATAGATAGAGTAACAGAGATTGATTATGTAACAGGGAAGATTGTTGGCACTAGAAATCACGTTGTTATATTCCCCGCGTCTCACTATGTAACAACTCCAGAAAGAATTGAAAAGGCAATTGTACAAATAGAAGACGAGCTTCAAGAACAAATTAAATTTTTTAAAGAAAATGATAGACTTTTAGAAGCCCAAAGAATTGAACAAAGAACTAAGTATGATATAGAAATGTTAAAGGAAATAGGGTTTTGTCAGGGAATAGAGAACTATTCAAGACATATTACAGGAAGGTCAGAAGGAGAAAGACCATATACTTTAATGGATTTCTTCCCAGATGATTATTTAATAATTGTAGATGAGGCACATGTTACTATACCACAAGTAAGAGGTATGTATGCAGGGGATAGGTCTAGAAAGACATCCCTTATAGAAAATGGTTTTAGATTACCTTCTGCACTTGACAATAGACCATTAAATTTTCAAGAATTTGAAGGAAATATAAATCAGATGTTGTTTGTAAGTGCTACACCAGGACCTTATGAAATTCAACACTCAGAGACTATAGCAGAACAGATAATAAGACCAACTGGACTTTTAGACCCAATTGTAGAAGTTAGACCTATCAATAATCAAATAGATAATTTGGTAGGAGAAATAACTAAAACTATAGAAAAAAATGAAAGAGTACTTATAACAACTTTAACCAAAAAAATGAGTGAGGACTTGACTAATTATCTTAAAGAAATAGGGATAAAAGTTAAATATTTACATTCAGATATAGTTACATTAGAAAGAACAGAAATAATAAGAGATTTAAGACTAGGAAAATTTGATGTGCTTGTAGGAATAAATCTACTTAGAGAAGGATTGGATATACCAGAAGTTTCACTTATAGCAATTTTAGATGCAGATAAAGAAGGTTTCTTGCGTTCCGAAACAGCTTTAATACAGACTATTGGACGTGCAGCTAGAAATGAAAACGGAAGAGTAATTATGTATGCAGACAGAATAACTGACTCAATGCAAAATGCTATTGATGAAACAAAGAGAAGAAGAGATATACAGAATTTATATAATGAAGAACACAATATTACTCCTAAAACTATACAGAAAAATATAAGAGATAGTATAGAAGCTACTAAGGTGGCAGAGGAAGAAGTTGTATATGGAATATCTGGTACAGATGATAAAGACGAAATAAGAGCTAATATAGAAAAATTAAAATCAGAGATGATGGAAGCTGCTCAAAACTTACAATTTGAAAGAGCGGCAGAACTTAGAGATAAAGTGAAACAATTAGAAGAAAAATTGGAAAAATAGAAAGGTAAAAACAACATTATGGAAGATAAAATTATAATAAGAGGAGCAAAAGAGCATAATTTAAAAAATATAGATTTAGAATTACCAAGAGATAAATTTATTGTTTTTACAGGATTGTCAGGGTCTGGCAAGTCTTCTTTGGCATTCGATACAATATATGCAGAAGGTCAAAGAAGATATGTAGAAAGTTTATCTGCTTATGCTAGACAATTTTTAGGTCAAATGGAAAAACCAAATGTAGAATATATTGAGGGTTTATCACCAGCTATCTCAATTGACCAGAAGACTACTTCAAAAAACCCACGTTCTACTGTTGGAACGGTAACAGAAATATATGACTACCTAAGATTATTATTCGCAAGGGTAGGAGATGTGTATTGTCCTACATGTGGTGAAAAAATAAGTCAAATGACTATTCAAGAAATAGTTGATAAAATGTTAGATTTTCCAGATAGAACGAAATTGCAAATACTTTCACCAATTGTTAGAGGACAAAAAGGTACACATAGAAAGGTATTGGATAATATCAAGAAAGAAGGCTTTGTAAGAGTTAGGGTTAATGGTGAAAACTATGAAGTTAGTGATGATATAGTCCTAAACAAAAACCAAAAACATAGTATAGAAGTTGTAGTGGACAGGATTGTAATTAAAGATGGAATTGAATCTAGACTAGCAGACTCAATTGAGACTGCAGTTAAGTTATCTGATGGTCTTGTAATAGCTCAAATAATAGATGGAGAGGAAATTCTTTTTTCAACTAAATTTGCATGTCCAGAACATGGAATTGGTATAGAAGAATTATCTCCAAGAATGTTTTCATTTAATGCTCCCTTTGGTGCTTGTGATGTTTGTAATGGTCTTGGAGAAAGTAAAGAAGTTGACCCAGAATTAGTAGTGCCAAATAAAGATTTATCAATAAAACAAGGTGCAGTAGCAGCATGGGGGTCAACAGGTGTTAATGATGATACTTATTATAGTAAAATGATAAAAAGCTTAGCAGAACATTTTAATGTATCTTTGACAACACCATTTAAAGATTTGCCAGAGGATTTTGTTGAGGAATTACTTTATGGTAAAGACAATATAATTGTAGAATTTACTTATGAATCAAAATTTGGAGGGACTAGAAATTATAAGTCATATTTTGAAGGAGTAATAGTAAACTTAGAAAGAAGATATAGAGAAACTAACTCCGACTACATGAGAGATAAGATTGAAGAATATATGGCAGAAAGACCATGTCCAAAATGTAAAGGGTTAAGACTTAAAAAGGAAGTCTTGTCTGTTTTGGTTGATGGAAAAAATATCATGGAAGTTACGAACTTGTCCGTAAATGAATTGATTGACTTTATGGAAAATATAAACCTTACAGAAAAACAGAGATTTATAGCTCATGAGATTATAAAAGAGATAAAAGGGAGAGCTATGTTCTTAAGAGATGTTGGTCTTGATTATTTAAATTTATCAAGAAAAGCTGGAACTCTATCAGGAGGAGAAGCACAGCGTATAAGATTAGCAACTCAAATAGGTTCTGCATTGGTTGGAGTATTATATGTACTTGATGAGCCAAGTATAGGTCTTCATCAAAGAGATAATGACAGACTAATAGCTACTCTTAGACATCTAACAGACTTAGGAAATACTTTAATTGTTGTAGAGCATGATGAAGATACAATGAGAGAAGCTGATTATGTTCTAGATATTGGACCAGGTGCAGGTATACATGGTGGTGAGATAGTTGCGCAAGGAACTTTAGATGAAATAATTAAAAATGAGAACTCGATAACAGGTCAGTACCTAAGTGGTAAAAAACAAATATTACTTCCTGAGACTACTAGAGAAGGAAATGGAAGTTTTATAGAAATAGTTAAAGCATCAGAAAATAATCTGAAAAATATTGATGTAAAATTCCCATTAGGTAAGTTTACATGTATAACAGGTGTTTCAGGTTCAGGAAAAAGTACGCTGATAAACGACATCCTTTACAAAGGTGTTGCAAGTAAAGTAAATAGACTTAAACAAAGAGCTGGTAAACATAAGGAGATAAAAGGAATTGAAAATATAGATAAAGTTATAAATATAGACCAAAGTCCAATTGGAAGAACACCTCGTTCAAACCCAGCTACTTATACAGGTGTATTTGACTTTATAAGAGATATTTTTGCAGCTACTAATGAAGCTAAAGCAAGAGGTTATAAAAAAGGAAGATTCAGTTTCAATGTAAAAGGTGGTAGATGTGAAGCTTGTAAGGGTGATGGAATAATAAAAATAGAAATGCATTTCTTACCAGATGTATATGTTCCTTGTGAAATTTGTAAGGGTGAAAGATACAATAGAGAAACACTACAAGTAAAATATAAAGATAAAACTATATCTGATATTCTAGATATGAATGTGGAAGAAGCTGTTGAGTTTTTTGAAAATATACCAAATATAAAAAGAAAACTAGAGACTTTAATGGATGTAGGACTTTCATATATCAAATTAGGGCAGCCTTCAACTCAATTATCAGGAGGAGAAGCACAACGTATAAAATTAGCTGCTGAACTTAGTAAAAGACCAACAGGAAAGACTTTATATATATTAGATGAACCTACTACTGGACTTCATATGGCAGATGTAGACAAGCTAATCCATGTATTACAAAGATTAGCAGATACAGGAAATACAATTATAGTTATAGAGCATAATCTAGATGTCATAAAGACTTGTGATTATGTAATAGACTTAGGACCAGAAGGTGGAGATAACGGTGGAACTATAGTTGCAACTGGAACACCAGAAGAAGTATCTAAAGTTGAGGGGTCTTACACAGGTCAATTCTTGAAGAAATATTTTTCTTAAATTATATAAAATGTGATAAAACTTAGAATTATATAAACTAAATTGCTCTGTTAGAAGTAAATTAGTTAAATACAAGTTGTAAATAGTAAACAAAAGTATAAAGTCCATGTCACTCTTCACGTTTAAAATTATTTTTAAATTAGTTATAGAAGAGGATATGGACTTTAACTTGTCTAAAATACTGGAAATTGTATAACTTTTTAAATTTCATATTTTAGGGTATAATTTTAGTATAAAATTTAATGTTTTGGAGGGCGAGATGTTTGATATACAAGAGCATTTAAAAAAATTACCTTCTGAGCCCGGAGTATATTTAATGAAAGACAAATACGACCATATAATATATGTGGGAAAAGCCATATCTTTAAAAAATAGGGTAAGGCAGTATTTTCAATCTTCAAAAAACCATACATCTAAAGTAAAATCTATGGTTAAGAATATATATAAGTTTGAGTATATTATAACGGATTCAGAGTTAGAGGCATTAATACTTGAATGTAATTTAATAAAAAGATATAGACCAAAGTATAATGTAGTGCTTAGAGATGATAAAACTTATCCATATATAAAAGTAACTACAAATGAAGATTATCCAAGAATCTTAAAAGTTAGAAGAGTTCTTAAAGATAAGGCAAAGTATTTTGGACCATATACCAATATAACTGCTGTGAATGATACTTTGGAGCTTATAAGTAGTACGTATCCAATAAGAAGCTGTAAAATAGATATAGATAAAGCAATAAAGAATAAGACAAGACCTTGTTTAAATCTACACATAAATAAATGTTTAGGACCTTGTACTGGAAATGTTTCTAAAGAAGAGTATGGAAAAATGATAGAAGAGATTATAATGTGTCTATCTGGTAAAGAAGAAAAATTGATGGAGCTTTTAAAGGAAAAAATGAATGAGAGTTCTATGAATTTTAGATTTGAAGAAGCTGCTGTATATAGAGATAAAATAAAGAGCCTTGAAGAGATGATACAGAAACAGAAAATAGATGCTACTGTAAGTGACTTAAACCAAGATGTGGTTGCAATGGCAAGAGCTCATAATGAAGCCTGTGTTCAGGTATTTTTTATCAGAAATGGTAAGATTGTAGGTAGGGAGCATTTTATATTAGAAGGTATAATGGATAGTCCAAGAGCTTCTATATTAAGTTCATTTGTAAAACAATTTTATAATGAGCAAGAGTATATACCTAAAGAATTAATTATAGAAGATGAAATAGAAGATAGTTCTATATTAGAAGAATGGTTGTCATCTAAAAAGGGTCAAAAAGTAACAATAAGAGTTCCTCAAAAGGGAGAGAAGAAAAGCTTAGTTGAAATGGTTAGAAAAAATGCTGTAGAGTATCTTGAAAAATTTTCTGATATGAATAAAAGAAAATATGAAAAAAGTATTGGAGCATTAGAAGAGTTAAAGCAAATACTAACTCTAGAAAAGTTGCCAATAAGAATAGAGGCTTATGATATATCAAATATACAAGGTGTAGATTCGATTGGTTCTATGGTAGTGTATACAAATGCTAAAAAAGATAAAAAGGAATATAGGAGATATAAAATAAAAACAGTCATTGGTCCTAATGATTATGATTCTATGGCTGAAATTGTAGATAGAAGATTAAAACATGGAAATTTACCTGACTTGATATTGTTGGATGGTGGAAAGGGACAAGTTAGTGCAGTAAAAAAAGTACTAGAACTTAATGATGTAGATATACCTCTTTGGGGAATGTATAAAGATGATAAGCATAGAACTAAAGGATTGATATGTAAAGAAAAAGAAATAGAGCTAGATAAAACAACCAATTTATATAGATTTATTGCTAGTATACAAGAAGAAGTTCATAATTATGCAATAACATATCATAGAAGTCTAAGAAATAAAGCTTTGACAAAATCTATCTTAGATGATATACAAGGAATAGGTGAAAAAAGAAAGAAATCATTATTAAATCACTTTAAGGATGTAGATGCTATAAAAAAAGCTACTATGGAAGAACTTTTAGAAGTAGATGGGATGAATAAAAGCATTGCAGAGAATGTTTATAATTTTTTTAGGAAGGAAGAAAATTAATGGAAACTAGCAATAAGGTATCAATAAAAGAGATAATAAAAGACTTGAAATTAAAAATAGTATACATGCCAGATGATGTAGATTATTATGTTTACTCTCAAGATATAAATAGACCAGGATTACAGTTTGCAGGGTATTTTGATTATTTTGCATATGAAAGGATACAAATAGTTGGAAAGACAGAATATAATTTTTTTGGATTAATGGATAATCATATTCGAGAAGAAGTACTAGATAGATTTTTCTCATATGAAATACCAGCTCTAATAATTTCTAGAGATTTGGAAATCAAGCCAGATGTAATTGAAAAAGCTAAAAAATATAAAAGAATACTTTTGAGTACAAACAGAAATACCACTAGACTTGTAAATAGACTGTCAAATTATTTGGATAATAAGTTAGCACCACATACAACAATTCACGGGGTATTAGTAGATATTTATGGTATAGGTGTGCTGATAAAGGGGGAAAGTAGTATAGGAAAGTCAGAAACAGCATTAGAATTAATTCAAAGAGGCAATAGATTGGTTGCAGATGATGCTGTAGAGATAAGAAAACTGGATGAAAGTATGCTTGTGGGTCAGTCACCTGAACTGATAAGACATTTCCTTGAGATAAGAGGAATAGGGATAATAGATGTTAGAAGTCTATATGGAGTAGGGGCAATTAAAAATTCTAAAATGATAGATTTAGTAGTTCACCTAGAAGCTTGGGATGAAACTAAGTACTATGATAGACTTGGATTGGATAAAGAATATGAAGAAATACTTGGTGTTAATGTAGAGAAATTGGTTGTACCTGTTAAACCTGGAAGAAATACTGCTATGATATTAGAAGTAGCAGCAATGAATTTTAGACAAAGAGGAATGGGATATGATGCAGCTCAAGAGTTTACTAAAAAATTATCAAAATTAATTGATACTAAATAGTAAAGGAATAATAGTGAACTATACATCATTTAATTAAATATTGATTAGGTTTACATCCTACACCTTATAAATTAAAATCAAGTTGTATATAATGTTTATTAATAAGATATATTATATAAGGATAATTTAAAGTATAGTACTAGATTAAAATAATACTAGATTAATTTTATATTTGAATTTCATTATATAATAAGAAAGTTGGAATTTTTTATGGGAATAGAATATTTTAGTAAACTTTTAGAAAGTGCTACTGAAAAAGAATTGCTCTTAAGTAAAAAGTCAAATAACATAAGCACAGCAAGATTAATATCTTTTTTGATAGTGATAGCAGGATTTGCTATTGGATTTTATAATAAAAACATAATAGGTATTTTTGTTGGAGTTGTATCAACAATAATATTTATATCACTTTTAGTTATTCATAATAAAGTAAAAGAAGAGGAAACATATTTTAAAAGCAAGAGTGAAGTATTAGATAAGTATATTAAACGATTTGGAGACGGATGGAAGGAATTTAAAATAGATGGTAGAGAATACCTAGAAGACGAAAGTGCGCAAGCAAAAGATTTGGATTTGTTTGGAAGAGCATCACTATATCAATATATCTGTGTAGCTAATACTTCCTATGGAAAAAAGTTTTTGGCTAAGTCCTTATGGAATGAAAACCCAGATGAGAAGGTAATATTAGAAAGACAAATGGCGATAAAAGAACTTTTATCAAAAGATGATTTTTCTATTCATATTCAAACACTTAGTAATATAATTGGTAAGGAGCAAAAAAACAATTCTGATGGAAGCATAGAATCATTTATAGAGTATGGAGAAAATAAAAATGTATATATACCAAAATGGATGCATATTTTTACTTGGGGATTACCTACTGCAACAATCTTATCTTTTATATTCTTTATATTAGGTTTTTTACCTATTTTACCTGTTTTTTTACTTTTTATAATACAATTAGGATTTAGTGGTTTTGGATATCCAAAACTTATGCAAACTCTTTCTCCATTATTTTCATTTAGTAGAAGTATACAAGTATATGAGAAAATGTTTAAGGTTTTAGAAAAAGAGTCGTTTGAGAGTGCTTATTTAAAAGAATTACAGGAGAAACTTTCTAGGGTAAGTGGAGTTTCAAAAGGTGTTAAACAATTGAATTCAATAGGAAATGCTGTAAATCTAAGATATAATCAGATAGTATATATAATTGCCTGTGGTGTTCTAATGTGGAACTATCATTGTGCAGAAGCTTTAGAACGATGGAAAGGTATATATGGAAATCAAATTAGAGGTTGGCTTGAATCTATTGGGGAGTTTGAAGCTCTAATAAGTTTAACAGTTATTGGTCATGTAAATGAAAATACATGCTTTCCAGTAATAAAATATGAAGATACTCCAAGGTTGGAAGTTGAAGAAGTATACCATCCCTTAATAGAAGAAAAAAGTGTCATAGCAAATTCAATACAATTAAATTCTCAGACATGTATTATTACAGGTTCAAATATGTCTGGAAAGACAACCTTTTTAAGAAGTATAGGCGTAAACTTAGTGTTGGCATATGCAGGTGGACCAGTATGTGCTAAGAGGTTTGATGCAACTTGTATGGCTATATTCACATCTATGAGAATACAAGATGATGTAAGCCAAGGAATATCAACTTTTTATGCTGAGATTCTTAGAATAAAATCAATGATTCAATATAGTTTGAAAGAGTTACCAATGTTGGTTCTAGTAGATGAGATTTTTAAAGGAACTAATTCTGCTGATAGAATTATTGGGGCAAGTGAGGCAGTGAAGAAATTATCAAGACCATGGGTTATAAGTATGGTTACAACACATGATTTTGAGTTATGTGACCTTTCAGGTAGTAGAGATGTAGAAGTTGTGAACTATCATTTCTCAGAGTACTATGTAGATGATAAAATTCATTTTGACTATAGAATAAAGGATGGAAGATGTAAAACTACAAATGCAAAGCAACTTATGAGAATGGCAGGGATTCTTTAATTAATAGATAAGCTTATTTAGAAATATAATTTAATTGATTAAACTAATAAGGGGCTGTCTCAAAATAGAGATAAGCCTCTTTTCATTGGTGAAATTATGAAAATATATTTGATTTCATACAAAAAGAGTGCCTCATGAACTAAAAAGTTCATTTTGAGACACCCTATTTTATTTAAGAATAAATTTTTTAATTTGTTAGAAGTTATTTAGCTTCTTCACAAGCACATTCTTGTGGACATTCTCCATAAATACAACTCTTATCAAAGTAATGAGTATGAAGATATTTATGAGCTACATCACTATTTGGTTCTCCAAAGAAGTCTTTGTAAATAGCTTGTAAATCAGGATTCTCATGAGATTTACGAATAGCTTTGTTTCTATCTATTTCATATAACGCATTTGCACGTCTATCAACTATTTCAGTATTACCATGGTGATAAGGTTGACCAGCACCTCCAACACATCCACCAGGACATGCCATAACTTCTATGATGTGGTATTTACATTCTCCACTTCTAACCTTATCCATAATCTTTCTAGCATTTTTAAGTGTATTTACAATACATACATTAACTGTAGTTCCATCAACATCTATACTTGCTTCTCTAATTCCTTTAAGACCTCTAACATTAGTAAAGTTTACATTATCTAAAGTCTTATTAGTTATCTTCTCATATGAAGTACGTAGAGCAGCTTCTAGAACTCCACCACTTGCTCCAAATATAGATGCAGCACCTGTAGATTTTCCTAAAGGATTATCAAAATCTTGGTCTTGAAGATTAGGTAAATCGATAGCAGCTTCTTTTATCATCTTAGCTAACTCTCTAGTAGTTATAGAAAGGTCAACATCTAATATTCCAGATTCGCTTAATTCCTCTCTTGAAGCTTCATATTTTTTAGCTACACAAGGCATTACAGATACAACATAAAGTTCTTCAGGATTGATTCCTAATATTTTAGGTGCATAGTAGTTTTTAGCTATAGAACCAAACATACCTTGAGGAGACTTACAGCTAGATGCTAAGTTTAACTTGTCTGGATAGTTGTGCTCTAAGAAGTTTACCCATGCAGGGCAACAGCTTGTTAATATAGGAAGATTTTCACCTTTTTGGATTCTTTCTATAAATTCAGTAGCTTCTTCCATTATAGTAAAGTCTGCACCGAAGTTTGTATCAAATACATGTTCAAATCCAAGTGCTTTTAAAGCAGCTACCATTTTTCCTGTAGAGATTGAACCTGGTTCTAATCCAAACTCTTCACCAATAGCAACTCTTACAGCAGGAGCAACTTGTACTACTATAGTCTTTTCTTTTTTATTTAAAACATCCCAAAGTTTAGGTACATTATCTACCTCTGTTAATGCTCCAGTTGGACAGACAGATATACATTGACCACAGAATGTACACTCTGTTTCAACCATATCAGAGTTAAAGAATGTACTAACTAAAGTATTAAATCCACGATTAACTCCAGATAATGCCCCTACTGTTTGTATGTCATTACATACAGTCTCACATCTTCTACATAATATACACTTAGAATGGTCTTTAACTAAAGATTTAGTAGAAGTGTCTTTACCTGCAAAAGATTTAGAACCTTGATATCTTATTTTTCTTACTCCTAAATCAGCAGCTATAGTCTGTAATTCACAATCTCCATTTTTTTCACATACAAAACAATCTTGTGGATGGTCTGATAACAATAATTCAACAATAGTTCTACGAGCATTTAATGCTTTTGCACTATTAGTTTGAACTCTCATACCTTCCTTTATAACTGTTCCACAAGCTGGAACTAAGCCTCTCTCTGTCTCAACCATACAAACACGACAAGAAGCACAAGTGTCAAGCTTATCTATTTCATTCATATGTAAATGACAAAGGTTGTGTATTTTTATATTTATTAATTTCGCAGCATCTAAGATAGAAGTTCCACTAGGTGCTGAAACGTGTTTGCCATTGATAGTTAAATTAACTAAACTCATTGTTATTCCTCCTCCAAATAAGTTATTTCTTGATTATAGCATTAAATGTACAATTATCTATACAAGCACCACATTTTAGACACTTAGAAGTATCTATTGTATGTTGTTCCTTAACAGAACCTGTTATACAACCAGCAGGACACACTCTAGAACATTTTGTACAACCCTTACAGTCGTCTGTTATAAAATAAGAAAGTAAGTTCTGACATTTACCAGCAGGACATTTCTTATCTACAACATGAGCTATATACTCATCTTTGAAATATTGAAGAGTACTTAAAATAGGGTTTGGAGCAGCTTTACCAAGACCACATAATGAAGCAGTTTGTATAGTTTCAGCAAGGTTTTCTAGGTCATCTAAATCTTGTAGAGTACCATTACCTTCTGTAATTTTAGTTAATATTTCTAATAATCTTGTAGTACCTATACGACAAGGTGTACATTTACCACAAGATTCTTCAACAGTAAACTCAAGGAAGAACTTGGCTATATCTACCATACAATCAGATTCATCAAGAACAAGCATACCACCAGAACCCATCATTGAACCGATAGAACTTAATGAACCAAAGTCTATAGGAGTGTCTAAATGTTCAGTTGGTATACATCCACCAGATGGTCCACCTGTTTGAACAGCCTTAAATTTCTTACCTTCAGGAATTCCTCCACCAATTTCAAATACAATATCTCTTAAAGTAGTACCCATTGGAACTTCAACAAGCCCTACATTTTCTACTTTTCCACCAAGAGCAAATACTTTAGTACCACTAGAATCTTCAGTACCTAAGTTTGCAAACCAATCTCCACCATTAAGTATAATTGCAGGTATATTAGCAAAAGTCTCAACGTTATTTAAACAAGTAGGAGATTTCCATAGACCACTCTTAGAAGAACTATAAGTCTTCATTCTAGGTTCACCACGTCTACCTTCAATTGAATGCATTAGAGCTGTACCTTCACCACAAACGAAAGCACCTGCACCATATTTTAATTCTAATTTAAAGTTAAATCCAGTCCCTAAGATATTTTCACCAAGTAAACCGTATTTTTCAGCTTGAGCTATAGCTACTTTTAATCTTTCTATAGATTTTGGATATTCTGCTCTTATGTATATGTATCCTGTATCAGAACCTATAGCATATCCACATATTGCCATAGCTTCAAGTACACTATGTGGGTCACCTTCAAGTACAGATCTATCCATAAATGCACCTGGGTCACCTTCATCAGCATTACATACAACGAACTTTTTATCTGTTGGACCAGCTGGATTTTTTGAAGCAGCTTCCCATTTAGAACCTGTAGGGAAACCAGCTCCACCTCTACCACGAAGACCAGAAGTTTTTACCTCTGCAATAACTTCTTGAGGAGTAAGAGAAGTTAAACATTTGCCTAGAGCTAAATAACCATCATTGGCAATATATTCTTCTATACTATCTGGGTCTATAAGACCACAATTTTTTAAAGCTATACGTAACTGTTTTTTGTAGAAAGACATTTCTTCTTGTTCTTCTACTTTTTTACTTAAATATTCTTCTTCATATAATAATTCCTCAACAACTGTATTTCTAATTAAGTGACTTTGAACTATCTTTTCAGCATCAGATGGCTCAACTTTTACGTAGAAAACGTTATCAGGATAAACTTTTACGATAGGACCTTGAGCACAGAAACCAAAACAACCTGTCAAACGAACACTAACTTTGTCTTGGATTCCTGATTTCTTTATTTCATTTTCTAATTCACTAACTATTTCTAGACTGTTTGAAGATGTACATCCAGTATCACAACAAACAAGTAATTCTCTTCTTAATACATTTTCCTTAGAATAATTTTTTCTTAAGCTAAGATTAGGTTTCAGCTCATCAGCTAAAACTTTTAATTCATCAAATGAATTTACTTTACGCATTATTTATTCACCCCTCTTAACAATTCAATTCTAATTCTCTATAAGTATCTAATATTTCGCTTACTTGGTCAGGTTTCACTTTACCATAAACTTTACCATTTACAGTAACAACTGGAGCTAAACCACATGCCCCCAAGCATCTTAAACCTTCTAAAGAAAATTTAAAATCACTAGTAGTTTCTCCAACTTTTATGCCAAGTTGTTTTTCAAAAGCACTTAAGATTTTGTCAGCACCTTTTACAAAACATACAGTCCCTAGACAGACACTGATTTTATACTTACCTACAGGTTCTGTAGTAAAATAAGAATAGAATGTAACAACCCCATATACCTTTGCAGGAGCTACTCCAAGTTTTCTAGCAACATGAAGCTGAACTTCTTTTGGAAGATATCCAAATATACCTTGGGCTTCATGTAGAACTTGTATTAACGCACCTTCCTTTGTTGCAAGAGAGTCAATAAATATATCTAGTTCGTCAAATAATTGCTTGTTGTGTGAAATAAAATCGCACATAACAAATCCCCCTTTTCTTTTTAAAGTTATTATTTTGCATAAAATAATTAACCATGAGTTGACCCCAACATTATGTGGGTGAACAAAACCAAAACAATAAAGAAAGAATAATATACAACAATTTCTTTATTCATAAAAACAATGCAAAAAAGTTACCTATTAAAAATAAAAACTATACTAGTCTATTATAATATAAAATAATTCAGAATAGTTAAAAAAAATAAAAAAAATGAGCTAAATTCAATAAAAAAAAAATAATACATATAAAAAACTTTAAAAAATAAACCAAAATGTAAAATTTTTATAAAATAAAAGATTTATAAAACTGCTGATAATAGTCTGGAAATGGATTCCTTAATTTTTATATAAGTAGACCTAGAATTATATATATCTAATGTTATTTCTTTTGAATTTAAAATATCATTTTCAAATATAACTCTTTGTTCCAATGCTTTTTTTGAAGAGTACATAAATGCATTCACTTCAAAATTAAGCTCAAAACTTCTTATATCCATATTGGCTGTTCCTATAGAACAGATAGAGTCATCTATAACTATTGTCTTAGCATGTAAAAATGCATTTTGACCATAAGTATAGATTTTAGCTCCAAATTTTAAAAGTTCTCCAGCATATGAATATGATGCCCAGTATACAAAGGGATGGTCAGGTTTAGAAGGAATCATAATTCTCACATCAACACCAGATAAACAAGCTATTTTTAAAGTATCTATAAATGTTGAGTCAAGTATTAAATAAGGACTCTGTATGTATATATACTTTCTAGCTTTCTGAATCATTTTTAGGTAACCATATTTAATCTCGTCAAGTTCTGATATATCTGGACCACTTGATACTATCTGAATCCCAATATTTTCAGAAAGATGATTAGAGTGTGCTTCTTCTTCTATAAAGTACTTTTCTAAGTCTAAATCTTCTTTAGTTGTGTATCTCCAGTCAAGGATAAATCTCATATTTAGGTCAATTACACAATCACCAGTAAGCTTAGTATGTGTATCTCTCCATAAACCAAATTTTGGATTTCTACCTAAATATTCATCACCAACATTATATCCACCTACAAATCCTACTTTACCATCAATAACAACAATTTTTCGGTGATTTCTATAGTTTAAGTTAAAGTTTACAATTTTTAAGAACGATGGGAAGAAGCTTCCGACTTTAACACCACTTTCTTTAAGTCTTGAAAGTGTACTATTTTTTAGTGTTCTACCACCAACTGCGTCAAATAAAAGTCTTACTTCAACGCCTTCTTTAGCCTTGTCTACTAGAATGTCTATTATTTCAGTTCCGATTTTGTCATCTTTGAAAATATAAAATTGTATGTTTATATATTTTTCAGCTTTTTTAAGTTCTTCAAGAAGACTGTTAAAAAATTGACTAGACTCAGCATAAATCCACACATCGTTATTATTGGTATAATGAGCATTATTTGAATTAGCCAATGCATAAATCATATCCTTATGTTGATGTATATCTGAATCAATTTCAGATGTAGATTGGAGTTTAACGTGAGTATCGAGTATATTACTTTTGATTATCTTATCATCCTTTTCTTTCAGTCTAAACATATTGTTTTTTGAAATATTTCTACCAAAAGCTATATAAAGTATGAATCCAAGTGCAGGAATCAATACTAATATAAGAAGCCATGTTAAAGTTGTATTTATGTTTCTTTTTTCCCTAAAGATAAGGTTCAGTATAACCATGAAATTAATTATATATATTGTAGTAACTGTTATTTCATATATTGACATTTCGAAAAATGATATATCAAACATAAAATTTCCTCCTTCAAATATTTATTAAAATAAGTAATTATATATAATAACACAAACATATATCTATTATATATAATACCTCAACAATAAAAAAGTAAAATAAATAATCGAAAGGTAAATTTTTCAAATTCAATATAAATTATTTCGAAATTAACAAAGTTGTTATATAATAAATAATATAATTATATAAGACAAGTATATATAAGCGTATAGTATATTTTTTATGTTAATAAAATTTATTATATATCATATTGTTATTATATAATTATTGCCATAAAAAGACAAGGGAAAGTATAATTTTTAAGGGGGAAGGATTTATGAGTAAAGGATTCTTGACACCTGGGGAAACGGCACAAGCAACTATAAGTGCAGGCATAAAAAAAGCAAACATTTCAACACAAAATGCAATTTTATTGGGTTTATTTGGAGGAGCATTTATAGGTTTTGGGGCATTGGGAAGTATGATAGTTAGTCAAACTTTTGGCAAGATAGACCCAGGAGTAGCTAGCTTTTTAAGTGCAATGGTCTTTCCAGTAGGTCTTATGCTTGTAGTGGTAGCAGGAGCAGAGTTATTCACTGGAAACACTTTAATGGCTATTGCCCTTATGGACAAAAAAATAACATTAGGAAAAATGTTAAGAAACTGGGGACTGGTTTATTTTGCAAATTTAGTAGGTTCAATTTTATTAGTAGCACTTGTCTTTTATTCTTCTACATTAGCAGGGGATGCAGCTACAAAAGCTATAGCTGTGGCAGAAGCTAAAGTTAATTCAACTGTAGTTTCAATGTTTTTAAAAGCAATACTTTGTAATATTCTAGTAGTTTTAGCTGTATGGATGGCTACAGCGTCTCAAGATATAATGTCAAAATTGGCTTCATGCTGGACAGTAATAATGCTATTTGTGCTATGTGGATTCCAACATAGTGTTGCAAACATGTTTTTTATACCAATGGGAATGGCATTAGGAGCAAATATAACTATGGTTCAATTCATAACTAATTTGGTAGTTGTAACACTTGGAAATATCGTTGGAGGTTCCATAGTAGTTGGGGGAATTTATTATCTTTGCTATGTTAAAAATAGTTAGATAAATAATATGAATTAAATTGCCTTTTAAAGCATTGATATCAGTGATATTGATGCTTTTTTTAAATTATTTATATTCTTTTATATGTTGTTATTTTTTTTTTTTTACTTTATTATATATTTATTGAATATAGTTTGTAATTAAGAAACTTAAAATATAAAGTCCATATGATAAGCAAAATCATATATTATTGAATATAGTTAATACTATATATTAATGTAAATTAAATAATATTGACAGCTAAAGTTTAGTATAATTTGGGAGGAAATACAATGAATAATCAAGATATATATGAAAATTTATTAAATATATTAAGTAAAGATGATATAAAAGTCGATGAACCTATGAAAAAGCATATTTCATTCAGGGTAGGAGGACCAGCAGATATATTGGTTAGACCTAGAACTGAAGAACAATTAAAAAATGTACTTCAGTTGGTAAAAAAAGAATCTATTTCATATTTAATAATTGGAAATGGTTCAAATATTTTAATTAAAGATGGTGGAATAAGAGGAGTAGTAATAGAATTAGCAGATAATTTTAACTCTTATGAGATAAATGATACTAGGATAACTGCTCAGTCAGGAGCTTTGTTATCGGTTCTAGGTAAAGCTCTTCAAAAACAAGAATTAAAAGGATTTGAGTTTGCATCAGGGATACCTGGAACATTAGGAGGAGCATTAGCCATGAATGCTGGAGCATATGGTGGTGAAATGAAGGATATAGTAAAGTCAGTAAGACTGATGGATATGGAAGGAAATATCTTTGAACTTTCAAATGAACAGATGGAATTTGGGTATAGAAGAAGTATAATATCGAAAAACGGGTATATAGCTTTATCAGCAGAATTAGAATTACAAAAAGGAAATTATGATGAAATAAAAAGTTTAATGGATGACTTAGCAACGAGAAGAATAACTAAACAACCATTAAATTTTGCTAGTGCAGGAAGTACATTTAAAAGACCAACAGGACATTTTGCAGGTAAATTAATAGAAGAAACTGGATTAAGAGGTCTTACTTTAAGAGGAGCACAAGTATCTGAAAAGCATTGTGGATTTGTAGTCAATCAAGGAGAAGCAAGTGCTAAAGATATTTTAGACTTAATATATGTTATAAAAAGTGCTGTATATGCCAAGTTTGGAGTTATGTTGGAAGAAGAAGTCAAAATACTTGGAGAGGATTAACAGATGAAAATACTGGCTGATTATCATACACATACATTATATAGTCATGGTAAAGGAACTATTGAGGACAATGTAAAGGTGGCCATTTCTAAGGGAATAAAGACAATAGGAATATCAGACCATAGTTACAAACATATCGCATATGGTGTAAAGAAAAAAGATATTGTTAAAATGAGAGAAGAAGTAAATTATTTAAATGATAAGTATAGTGATATAGATATACTTTTAGGTATGGAGTGTAATATATTAGATGACAAAGGTAATATAGACATGGATAATAAATTTATTAAGGAATTTGATTATATTATGGCTGGATATCATTTTGGTTCTACTCCTACATCATTCAAAAGTTTATTAAATCATTGTAATAATTATATTTTAAAAACTGAAAAAGCAAAAGAATATAATACAAAAGCTGTAATAAACGCGATAAGTAATAATGATATTTTTATAATTACTCATCCTGGAGATAAAGGAGATGTGTATATAGAAGAAGTAGCAAAAATAGCAAAAAAGACAGATACTAGACTTGAAATAAATAGTAGTCATTCTTTTTTGAATGTGAATCAATTAAATGAGATAAAAGAGCTAGAAAATAAATTTATAATAGGCTCAGATGCACATTGTCCAGAAAGAGTTGGTGATTTTGAGCTAGCTATGAAGACTATATCTGACTCTAATTTGGATATATCATTAGTAGAAAACATTATAATATGATAAACATAAGATAAAAGGGAGGAGTTAGCAATGAAATTTGTTATAGTTACAGGTCTTTCAGGATCTGGAAAAAGTGAGACAATGAGAGCTTTAGAGGATATGGGATTTTATTGTGTAGATAATCTACCTCCTGCTTTGATAACTAAATTTGCAGAACTATGTTATCAACCAAATTCAAGTATTGATAAAGTTGCTCTAGGGATAGATATAAGAGGAAGAAAGTTTTTTGAAGCGCTTCATGAAAGCTTAAATTACTTGGAAAAAGAAAATTATGAATATGAAATGGTATATTTGGATTGTAATGATGATGTATTGTTGAAGAGATATAAAATGACAAGAAGAAATCATCCATTAGCAAAAGACATGCAGATTCCAGAAGGCATAAAAATGGAAAGAAAGATAATGGAGCCTTTAAAGGAATTATCTACATGTATAATTGATACAACTAATATGAAACCAAAAGACCTTAAGGAAGAAATAAAGAAAATATATTCTTCTGGTGAAGATAATCCAAATCTAACTATTTCTGTAGTATCTTTTGGATTTAAACATGGTATACTTGCTGATGCAGATTTAGTATTCGATGTAAGATTTCTTCCAAATCCCTATTATGTTGAAGGGTTAAGAGCTAAAACTGGTGATGATAAAGAAGTTAGAGATTATGTTATGAATTCTAAAATCAGTGAAGAATTTTATGTGAAACTTTTAGATATGATTCATTTTTTAGTGCCTCAATATATAGAGGAAGGAAAACAACATCTAGTAATTGGTGTTGGATGCACAGGTGGAAGACATAGGTCAGTTACTATAACAAATCTTATAGCGGAGGATTTATCTAATAAGGGATATAGAGTTGTAAAGAAACATAGAGACTCTATGTTGCGATAATGGAGGCAAACATGGCTAAATTACTTATTATTGTAGGAATTTTAGGTTGGATTGCATTAATTGTATCGTTATTTATATATAAAAAAGCAAAAAATGAAAAAGTAAAACTATTTCAAAGGTCCATTGTTGAAAATAGAGAGCCAAATGTAGTTGTAATAGGTGGAGGTACTGGTCAATCAGTATTTTTAAGAGGTCTTAAACATACTACACAAAATATAACTGCAATTGTAACTGTTGCTGATGATGGTGGAGGTTCAGGAGTATTGAGAGAAGACTTAGGAATGCTTCCACCAGGAGACATAAGAAACTGCCTATTAGCACTTGCAAATATAGAGCCAACTATGAATGAAGTTATGCAATATAGGTTTACAGAAGGACTTTTAAAGGGTCAGAGTTTTGGAAATTTATTTTTAGCTGCTATGAATGGACTATATGGAAACTTTGAAAAAGCTGTATATAAATTAAGTGAGATTTTTGCTATAACAGGAAGAGTTTTGCCAGTAACTTTGGAAGATGTAAACTTAGTTGCCAAATTAGAAAATGGCAACATAATAAATGGAGAATCTAGCATACCTGAAGAATCAAGAAGTCAAAAAAGCTCTATTGATAAAATTTTCTTAAATCCAAAAGATGTTAAACCATTAAAGGATGTTATTGCATCTATTTATGACGCTGACATTATAATTATGGGTCCTGGAAGCTTATATACAAGTATAATACCAAATCTACTTGTAGAGGGTATTGTAGAAGCTATTAAATCGTCTACGGCTCCAAAAGTATATATATCAAATATAATGACTCAACCAGGTGAAACAGAAGGATACAATGTATTAGAGCATGTTAATGCTATAGTAAAGCACACTGATGAGAATTTAATAGATTATGTAATCGCAAACAATGAAATATTGCCAGAAGAGATGCTTGACCTATACAGACAAGATGGAGCAGGGCAAGTTTTGTTAGATAAAAAGCAAAAAGATAAATTAAAAGAGATGGGTATAAAAACTATAGAAAAGAATTTGATTGAAATAAAAAATAATTATATAAGACATGATGCAAAGTATATATCTAACATAGTTATTGAGTTAGCCCTAAATCATAATTACAACAAAAGTTAGTAAAAAAGGATTTTAAAAAATTGCGTAGAAATCCTTATCATTATGTTAGTTTTAAGGAGTGAACATCGATGAGAGAAGAGGTTAGTGCTGGTGGTGTAGTCCTGTTTGGCAATACGATTCTTTTACTAAGGAAGTTCAATGGAGATTGGGTGTTACCTAAAGGAAAAGTAGAAGAAGGGGAAAATAACCAAGAGGCAGCATTACGTGAAGTAAGTGAAGAAACTGGAGTAAAAGCAGATATATTGAAATATTTAGGAGAAATACACTATACATTTAAAGAAAACTGGGATGAAAATAGAGCAGTTCATAAAACAGTTTTTTGGTATTTAATGCAAGCGAAGAATATGGATACTATTCCACAAAAAGAGGAAGGCTTTATTGATGCTAAATTTATCCATCTAGATAGAGTAGTAGACCTAGCTAGGTATGATGATGAAAAGGAGATAATAAAGGTTGCCTTACAAGAAATAAAAAAAAGGTTAAAGAAAAATTAGTTAATAGGTGATAGAGATGTCTTTTTCAACTGAAACCAAAAATGAACTAGCAAGAATTGTATCTGGGAATGAATGTTGTAATATAGCTGAATTATCAGCTCTAGTCAAATCAGGGGGAAGTATACAAATTGTTGGATATAAAAAACTAAATCTAAAAATAACAACAGAATTAAATTCAGTAGCTCGTAAGGTATTTAAGTTATTAAAAAAGAATTTTAATATTAATACCACAATCTCTGTAAATAAAAATCAAATGTTGAAGAGAAATAACAGTTATGTATTAATGGTAACAAGTGAAATGGGTTCAGAAATGTTATTAAAAAAATTAGGTATACTTGAAAATAAAGAAGGATTTTTTACGATAAACAGAATTTCAGAGAGTTTAGTTAAACATGAAGGATGTAAAAGAGCTTTCATAAGAGGAGCTTTTCTTGGTGGAGGTTCTATAAGTGACCCAGAAAAGAATTATCATATGGAATTTGTAACTAATAACGAGGAATTTGCGGATTCACTAAAAGAACTTATAAACTCTTTAGGTTTTAATAGTAAAATTGTGGCTAGAAAAAATAATCATGTTGTTTATATTAAAGAAAGTGAACAAATATCAGATTTATTGAGTATTATAGGGGGACACCACGCTCTTTTAAGTCTTCAAAATACTAAAATAGTAAAAGAAATGAGAAATAATGTAAACAGGATAGTAAATTGTGAAACAGCTAACCTTTCTAAAACAGTAAACGCAGCAGTAAGACAAGTAGAAAATATTAAGCTCATACAAGAAACTATAGGAATTAGCAGTCTGCCAGAGAATTTACAGGAAATAGCTAAGATTAGAATTGAATATGAGGATATGACTCTCAAAGAACTTGGAGAGATGTTAGAACCACCAATAGGAAAATCTGGTGTCAATCATAGACTTAGAAAAATAGAAGAAATCGCAACAGATTTGAAAAAAAAACATTACAATAAATTGAGGGGACAATCTCAGAATAAGCATTAATTTCTAACATATAATGGGCTATGTTGAAGTTAATTCCTATTTTGAGATAAAAGTCTCTGTTTTTGTTTTAAGACGTATATTTGTGGTAAAATTAAATTTATAAAACAGGAGGTGATTTAATGAATAAAGATTTTGCTCATCTTCATGTACATACTGAGTATAGTTTACTTGATGGATTTTCGAGGGTGAAAAAACTTATAAAAAGGGCTAAGGAGTTAAACATGAGCTCAATAGCTATCACTGACCATGGTTGTATGTTTGGTGTTATAGATTTTTATAAAACAGCGATAAAAGAAGGAATAAAGCCAATTATAGGGTGTGAAGTTTATACAGCTGCACGTGGACTTAGAGATAAAGACCCAAACTATGATAAATATCAAGGACATTTAGTTCTATTAGCTAAGAATATGGAAGGCTATAAAAATTTAATAAAAGTAGTTTCCACTTCATATGTAGAAGGTTTTTATTATAAGCCTAGAGTTGACATGGAAGAACTTAAAAAGCACAATAAGGGAATTATAGCACTTTCTGCATGTCTTGCAGGAGATGTAGCACGTGCTTTAATGAATAGAAATTATGAAAAAGCAAAACAATTTGCTATTGACTACAGAGATATATTTGGTGAAGAAAATTTCTTTTTGGAAATTCAAGACCATAATTTACCTGAACAAAAAGAAGTAAATTCTGGATTGGTCAAGTTATCAAAAGAGACTGGTATTCCACTAGTTGCTACTAATGATGTTCACTATGTAAATAAGGAAGATTCAAAAATACATGATGTCCTTATGTGTATTCAAATGGGAAAAACATTAAATGACCCAAATAGAATGAGATTTGGTAGTGATGAGTTTTATTTAAAATCAAGAGAAGAAATGGAAGAATTATTTCCATACGCATTAGAGGCTATTGATAATACTGTGAAAATAGCTGATATGTGTAATGTAGAGTTTGACTTTAATACTATACATCTTCCTAAATATGATGTTCCAGAAGGATATACACCAGAAACTTATTTAAGAGAGTTATGTTTTAATGGGCTGAAAGAGAGATATGATAGTCCTAGTGATGAGATACTAGAGAGATTAAATTATGAATTAGATGTAATTGAAAAAATGGGTTATGTAGAGTACTTTTTAATTGTTTGGGATTTCATAAACTTTTCTAAAGAAAATAATATTATAGTAGGGCCAGGTAGAGGTAGTGCAGCTGGTTCAATAGTAGCATACACACTTAAGATAACCGATATAGACCCAATAAAGTATTCTCTGTTATTTGAGCGTTTTTTAAACCCAGAACGTATATCTATGCCAGATATAGATATAGGTGCGACACGTTGGTAATTGAAAAGATTGCC
>NZ_JAGWCX010000063.1:0-25782 GCF_020657775.1 Clostridioides sp. ZZV14-6345
GAACCCTGTGACTTTAGTCATGGGAGGTTCAGGATAGATTAATAAGAATTAGTGGTACAGGTCTGTATAAATCAAAGATAAATGAAAGCGTTGTTACAGAAGGATTTATTTACGACAATGTTATACAGACAGGTCAAGAATTAGTCGTATTGGATATATGTGATAATCAGCTTTGTATAGAATGTTCCCATTACATGAAATGCCTAAATAAAGTAATAATAGCAGTTCCAATAAAGTATAATAATCGAACTATAGGAGTAATTGGTGCTATTAGCACAGATAAAACTAAAAAAGTAGAAATAAGTGCAAAAATAGATAATTATTTAAAATTTGTCAATCATATATGCGATTTAATTTCTATGAAGATAGAAGAGCATGAAGCATCAAAAAATAGCAGTAGAAAAATGAATATGATGATAGAAATCATTGAAAATGTTGAAAAAGGCGTTATAATACTAGACATAAATAGCAAAATATCTTATATAAACAATATAGCTCTAAAAAAATTAGATATAGAGAAAGATATAATAGAAAATATAGTAAATATAGTATCTGTTGAATCTTCCTCAAATGGACATGAATTACTAGAAATTGATATTGATAACAAGATTTATAATATAAATGCCAAAATAATTCCTGTATATCCATATATAAATCAATACGACAAGATAATCATATTTGACAAGACATATATCAATCATAAAGGACATGGAAAAGTGAATAGTGGCTGGGGAAATAGTGATATAGAGTCCATAATTGGAAATTCAGAAGCAATGTTAAAAGTAAAAGAGAGAACTAAGAAATTAGCAAAATCAAATTCAACTGTCCTAATAACTGGTGAAAGTGGTACAGGTAAAGAGTTAATTGCTAGAGCCATACATGCTGAAGGTAGTAGGTGGAACAAGCCCTTTATTGCGATAAACTGTGCTGCTATTCCAGAAAACCTTCTTGAAAGTGAGTTATTTGGCTATATAAAAGGTGCATTTAGTGGAGCTAGTAGTGGAGGTAAAGTGGGGAAATTTGAACTTGCAAATGAAGGTGTTATATTTCTTGATGAAATGGGAGATTTGTCAATGCCTTTACAAGCAAAGTTACTTAGAGTTTTACAAGAGAGAAAATTTGCGAGAATTGGGTCAAATAAACTTATAGATTTAGATATAAGAGTAATTGCTGCTACAAATAAAAATTTATTGAAATTAGTAAATGAAGGTAAGTTTAGGGATGATTTATACTATAGATTAAATGTAATTCCTATAAATTTGCCACCTCTTAGGGAAAGAAAGGATGATATTGAATCAATAATGATGAAGTTTGCTTCTAAATATTCTTTAGAATTAGGTATTCAATTGAATAAAATAGAAGAAAATGTAATGAATATGTTGATTAACTATAATTGGCCGGGAAATATAAGAGAACTAGAAAATGCAGTTGAATATATGATGAATTTGGTTGGAGATGATGGAATAATATACAAAGATATGCTTCCATTAGATATTTTGAACTATTATGATATTAATGGAAATGGCCATAAAGATAAAAATATAGATATAACATTTGAAAGCGATATAGTTGAAGGGATAGTAGAGAACCAAGAAAAGATACTTTCAATTAAAGAATTAGAGTTGACTTACATAAACAAGTTGTTGAATAAGTATGGAAGAGATACAAAGACAAAGAAGAAAATAGCAAAAGACTTAGGTATAGGTCTGGCTACATTATATAGAAAGTTGGAAGAAGAACAGCAGTAATATAATAGAACATCAAAATGATAAGTATTTATATATTTCTTTGGACTGATATACTAACTAGAGTAGATATTCTTATGAATTTCAAAATAGGGCAGGATGAAAAAGGAAATAAATCTATAAAAAATATAAAGTACTTCTATAAATTTATAGAGTTTATACATAAGAAGGTTATAGCCATACATTTATAGAAAGTAAAAATAGTAATATATCTGACAAAACAATAGACATATAAAGAATAAGAGCATAATAAAGGAAAAATTAAAATAAAGAAACGGTTTCTCGAATTGATAATTCTCGTATTGATAAAAATTTCCCAATATGAGAATTTTTTCTTTTATAAATCTTATTTTTCACATTCAAAATTTATAAAATTTAAAGAAATTTTATAAAAGTATGTAATTCCAACATAAAAAAATTGTTTTTAGAATAAATAATATTGGCATAGTAATTGCTTTACTATAAAGACACAAAGATAAAAAATTAATAATGACATCGAAAAATTTGAAAGGGGAATATAAAATAAATGAGAGAAATAAAATGGAAATTAAATAACTTACCTAAATCAGAGGAAAAAGAAAAAGGGATTGAATTTTTAAGAGATGAAGAAATTGCAAAGGCTAAAGCTTTCCATGAGAGCTTTCCACAATATGAAAAGACTCCTTTAGTTAAATTAGATAACTTAGCAAAATCACTAGGAGTAAGCGGAATATATGTAAAAGACGAATCTTACAGATTTGGATTAAACGCATTTAAAGTTTTAGGTGGTTCTTATTCTATGGGTAGATACCTAGCTCAAAGATTAGATACAGATATATCTGAGTTAGGATATGATAAATTAACTTCAAAAGAAATAAAAGAAAAATTAGGAGAAATAACTTTCTTTACAGCTACAGATGGAAATCATGGTAGAGGAGTTGCTTGGACAGCCAATAAATTAGGTCAAAAATCTGTCGTATTAATGCCAAAAGGTTCTTCTGAATTCAGATTAAATAAAATCAAAGGAGAAGGTGCAGATGCTAGTATAACAGACTTAAACTATGATGATGCAGTAAGATTAGCTAATGATTACGCAGAAGCTGATGACCACGGAGTAATGGTTCAAGATACAGCTTGGGACGGATATGAAGAAATACCAGCATGGATAATGCAAGGCTATGGAACTATGGCTAAAGAAGCCATAGAACAATTAAAAGAATATGGAGTAGACAGACCAACACACGTATTTGTGCAAGCAGGAGTTGGTTCACTTGCTGGTGCAGTTCAAGGATATGTTGCTTCAATATATGATGAATGCCCAATAACAGTAGTAGTAGAAGCTGATGAAGCTGATTGTTACTATAAATCAGCAGAAGCAGGAGATGGAAAACCAAGATTTGTTGGAGGAGATATGCCAACTATAATGGCAGGTCTTGCTTGTGGAGAGCCAAACACTATAGGGTTTGAAGTGTTAAAAAATTATTCATCAGCATTCGTTTCAGCACCAGACTGGGTATCTGCTAAAGGTATGAGAATACTAGGAAATCCTCTAAGAGGAGATGAGAAAGTAATCTCTGGAGAATCTGGAGCAGTTACAACTGGAGCATTAGTTTCAATACTTGAAAGTGAAGATTTAAAAGATTTAAGAGAAGCTTTAAAACTAGATGAGAACTCTAAAGTATTATTAATAAGTACAGAAGGAGATACTGACCCTGACAAATATAAAGATATAGTTTGGAATGGTGAGTGCCAAAGTAAATAAAAGACTTAAGTAAAATAAAAACTTAATAAGTAAAATAAAAACTTAAGCAAATGAAAAACTCAAAATAAAAACCAAATAAAACTAAACAAAATTAAAATAAAGTCTAAATAAAAGTTTAATAAATAAAATATAAAGAAGTAAAAAATCAATAGATTAAGTGAAATATGAATAAATTAAAAAAGTGAAATATCAAAGTAAAACATCAACAAATTAAAAATTATATGGGGGAATATCAAAATGTTAAATGAAATAAGAAAAAAACAATTAACTGAAGTATGCCAAGATTTAATAAGAAATGCTAGTTATTCAGGTCAAGAAGAAAATGTAGTAAAAGCAATAGAAGAGAATTTTGCTTTACTAGGTTTTGATAGCTGGTCAAGAGATAGATATGGAAATATAGTAGGATGTATAAAAGGAAACAAACCAGGTAAAAAAATATTATTTGATGGACATATAGACACAGTTCCAGTTCCAGATGCAAGTAAGTGGAGTGTTCCTCCTTTTGAAGCAAGAATAGTAGATGGAAAAATATATGGTAGAGGAACTTCTGATATGAAGGGGCAAGTAAGTGCTATGATGGCAGCTGTTTCATACTTTGCAGAAGATACTAACAAAGACTTTGAAGGTGAATTATATGTAGCAGGTGTTGTTCACGAAGAAATATTTGAAGGAGTTTCAGCTAGAGAAATAAGTAAGGCTGTTCAACCTGATTATGTTGTAATAGGTGAATCTTCAGAATTAAACTTGAAGATTGGTCAAAGAGGTAGAGGGGAAATAGTAGTAGAAACTTTTGGTAAACCAGCTCACTCTGCTAATCCAGAAAAAGGTGTAAATGCAGTTTATAAAATGGCTAATGTAATCCAAAAGATACAACAATTAGTACCTCCAACTCACCCAGTTTTAGGTGATGGAATACTAGTTTTAACAGATATAAAATCTTCTCCATATCCAGGAGCTTCAGTAGTACCAGATTACTGTAAAGCTACTTTTGACAGAAGATTATTAGTTGGAGAAACAAGAGAAGGAGTATTAGCTCCAATACAAGCATTATTAGATGAAATGATGAAAGAAGACCCAGAATTAACTGCAAAAGTTTCTTATGCAGTTGAAAAAGCTGACTGTTATACAGGAAATACTATAGAAAGTGAAAGATTCTTCCCAGGTTGGTTATACGATGAAGAGGATGAATTTGTTCAAGCAGCATATAAAGGATTAAAAGAAGCTGGAATAGATTCAGAAATAACTCAATACTCATTCTGTACAAACGGAAGCCACTATGCAGGTGAGGCTGGAATAAGAACTATAGGATTTGGTCCTTCTAAAGAAAATCTTGCTCATACAATAGATGAGTATATAGAATTAGACCAATTGTTTAAAGGTGCAGAAGGATATTATGGTATATTAAAATCAGTTTATAAAAAATAATTAGGAGATGGTTTTGTGAGAACTTTAATAAAACATGGGCTTATAGTAGATGGAAGTAAAGCACCAGCATATGAAGGCGATATTTTAATAGAAAACGAGAAAATATTAAAAATATCACAGGATTTAAATGAAGAAGCTGACAAAGTTATAGATGCAAAAGGTAGAGTTATATGTCCAGGTTTCATAGATACTCATAGCCATTCAGACCTAGTGATTTTAGTTAATCCATATAATGAGGTAAAGATTAGACAGGGAATTACAACAGAAGTGTTGGGCCAAGATGGGATATCTATGGCCCCTCTACCTCAAGAACATATATCTTCTTGGAGAAAAAATTTAGCAGGCCTAGATGGTGAAAGTGATGAAATTGATTGGAAATATGAAACAACAGAGAATTATTTGAAAATGATGGATGACAATGGGGTAGGTTTAAATGAAACTTATTTAGTACCTCATGGAAACGTTAGAATGGAAGCAATGGGACTTGAAGATAGACCTGCTACTAAAGAAGAAATTCAAAAAATGTGTGAAATTACAGAGAGAGAGCTAAAAGCAGGAGCTATAGGATTGTCTACTGGACTTATATATATACCTTGTGCATACTCGTTGACAGAAGAAATTATAGAGATGTGTAAGGTTGTAGCAAAATATGATGGAGTATTTGTAGTTCACCAAAGAAGTGAAGCAGATACAATATTAACATCAATGGAAGAAATCATAGAAATTGGAAAACAATCAGGAGTAAAAGTTCATTTTTCACACTTTAAGGTTTGTGGTAAATCAAATTGGAAGTATATACCTCAAGTTATAGAGCTTTTAGAAAAAGCAGAAAAAGAAGGTATAAGAGTATCTTTTGACCAATATCCATATGCAGCAGGAAGTACAATGCTTGGAGTAGTTTTACCTCCTTGGGCACATTCTGGAGGAACTGATAAATTAATAGAAAGATTAAGTGATGAAAACGAAAGAGCAAAAATGAAAAAAGACATAGCAAATGGAATAGAAGGTTGGGATAATTTTATAGAGTTTGCTGGAATAGACCAAATATTTGTAACAAGCGTAAAAACAGAAAAGAATAAAGATACAATTGGTAAGAGCTTATTAGAAATTGGAAAAATGAGAGGAAAAGACCCATTAGATGCAACGTTTGATTTACTAAAAGAAGAAGAAAATGCAGTTGGAATGGTAGATTTCTATGGATTAGAAGAGCATATAATAGGATTCATGAAAAGAGATGAGCAAAATGTATGTACAGATGGTCTTTTAGCAGGTAAACCACACCCAAGAGCTTATGGTTCTTTCCCTAAAATACTAGGAAGATATGTTAGAGAGTTAAATGTACTAACAATTGAAGAAGCTGTTTATAAAATGACTAAAAAGGCAGCTACAAGCTTTAGTATAAAAGACAGAGGCGAGTTAAAAGAAGGATATTTTGCAGATATAGTTATATTTGACAAGGATACAGTTAGTGGATGTGATGATTTTATCGACTCTATGCAGTATCCTACAGGTATAGATTATGTAATTATAAATGGAAATTGTGTTGTTGAAGAAGGAAAATACAATAAAATTAAAGCAGGAAAAGTACTTAAAAATTAAATCTTAGCTTTAAGGAGGAATAAATTTATGATTTTAGTGGGGAATGGGAGGCTAATAAGCCAAGATTCTTTAAATCCCTATATGGAAGATGGATGTGTAGTAATAAATGATAATCTAATTGAAGATATAGGTACTACAGAGGAAATGAAAGCGAAATATCCAGTACATGAATTTATAGATGCAGGCAAGAAAATAATCATGCCTGGTCTAATAAATTCACATATGCATATATACAGCTCATTTGCTAGAGGAATGGCAGTTCCAGGAAAACCTTCTGAGAATTTTTTAGAAATATTAAACAATTTATGGTGGAGACTTGATAAACAGCTTACACTAGAAGATACAAAATACAGTGCATATGCAACTTATATAGAATGTATAAAAAATGGTGTAACAACAGTTTATGACCATCATGCAAGTCCAAATGCAATTGAAGGAAGTTTGTTTACAATATCAGATGTTGCAAAGGATTTGGGAATTAGAACATGCCTTTGTTATGAGGTATCTGATAGAGATGGTGGAGATACAATACAACAAGGTATCAATGAAAACGTAAACTTTATAAAATATGCTCAAAAAGATGATACAGACATGATAAAAGGAATGTTTGGTCTTCATGCTGCGTTTACGTTGTCTGATGACACATTAAATAAATGTGCTTCAGAAATGGCTGGTCTTGATACAGGCTACCATGTACATGTTGCTGAAGGGTTAGCAGACCTACAATATAATGTAGATAAATATGGAAAAAGGGTTTTAGAAAGATTCGATGATTTTGGTGTACTAAAAGAAAAAACAATAGCAGTTCATTGTATATATATAAGTACAGATGAAATCAGTCTTTTAAATAAAACAAATACATTTGTAGTTCACAATCCAGAATCTAATATGGGAAATGCAGTTGGATGTTCTCCTGCAATAGAGCTACTAAAAAGAGATGTTACAGTAGGTCTAGGGACTGATGGATATACTAGTGATATGTTTGAATCATTAAAAGTTGCCAATATAATTCACAAACATCACTTAAGTGACCCAAGAGTTGGATTTGAAGAATCACAAACAATGTTATTTGATAACAATAGAAAAATAGCAAAGGCTTATTATAAAAATGACTTAGGAGTACTTAAAAAAGGTGCTTATGCAGATGTTATAGTAGTTGATTATATACCGCATACTCCATTGACAGAAAACACAATAGGGGGACACACTATATTTGGAATGAGTGGAAGAAGTGTAGACACAACTATTATAAACGGAAAAGTACTTATGAAAGATAGAAAGTTAGTAAACATAGATGAAGAAAGTATTCTAGCTAAAAGCAGAGAATTAAGTCAAAATCTATGGAATAGAATCTAAATAATTGATATTAACATACAAGTAAGAAACGAGAATTTAGATGTTAAAAACAGAGCTTAGACAAAAGTAGAATTTAAATGAAGTATATAAATAAAAAATATATGGAATAGAATATTAAATTAAATATAGAAGGGAGACCCAAAATGTCTCAAGATAAAAGCCCTAAAATAGCTCCAGTAGATGAAAGGTTACCTGTATCTAAATCTTGGGTATTTTCACTACAGCACGTTTTGGCAATGTGTGCAGGAGCAGTAGCAGTTCCTATGATGATTGGAAGTGCTGCACGACTAGATCATGCTAGTATTGTTTTTTTAATAAATGCTTGCTTGTTTATGGCAGGTATAGGAACACTCATACAAAGTGTTGGTATAGGAAATATTGTAGGTGCTAAAATACCAGTAATAGAAGGAACTAGTTTTGCCGCTGTGGCAGGTATGACAGCAATAGCCTCATCATATAGTGATTCTCAAGTTGCAATACAAACAGTGTTTGGCTCCGTAATAGTAGCTGGATTGTTTTGTATACTACTTGCTCCAGTATTTGAAAAACTAATAAGATTTTTCCCTAGTGTAGTTACTGGAACAGTTGTTATGGTAATAGGTATTTCACTATTTCCAGTTGGGATAAAGTGGATAACTGACAATAAATTGGAAGCGGTTGAACCAAACTCATTAGCATTAGCTTTAGCAGTATTGGCAATAACTTTACTTTCATTTAAATTCTTAAAAGGAATTTGGAATAGTACAGCTATATTGGTAGGTATAGTACTTGGTACGCTACTTTCCATGGCAGTTGGAATGGCAGATTTTAGTGCAGTAAATGGAGTTGGTTGGCTTAATTTAAATATACCTTTAAAATTTGGAATGCCTAGATTTGAACTATCTGCAATACTGTCACTGTGTTTGATTATGTTAGTACTTATGACAGAGTCAGTTGGTAATATGATAGCTATCCATGAAATGGTAGACAAAGAAGTAACAGGTAAAAATATTAAAAGAGGTCTATTTGGAGATGGAATATCTACAGCTTTATCTGGAATATTCAATTCATTTCCAATAACTCCATTTGGTCAAAATACAGGAATAGTAGGTCTTACAGGTATAAAATCAAGATTTATAGCAGTTTATGCAGGGGTCATATTACTAGTACTTGGTTTCTTACCAAAATTTGCAGCAATAATAGGAGCAATCCCTAAGCCTGTTCTTGGAGGCGTAGGATTTGCAATGTTTGGAATGGTAATGGTTGGAGGAGTAAAAACTTTAAGTAAAGTAAAATTTGACGGAACTAAAAATGGGGTTATAGTAGCAGTTAGTGTTGGTTTGTCTATGATACCACTAACAAATCCTGATTTTTATCATAATTTTCCAACTTGGGTACAAACAATATTCCATAGTGGAATAACAACAGGTAGTTTATCAGCAGTAATTTTAAATATATTCTTCAATGAACTAGGTTCTAAAAAAGAAAAAAATAATAAAGTTGAAAAAGCAAAGTAAAAATGAGAAAGTAAATAAAGAACAAATACAAATAAAAGAATACAGTCTAAATATTAAAAATATTTAATTTAAGGGAGAGATAATAATATGGCTAATTTAAAAGTTAATTTATATGGAATGGAATTCTTAAATCCAATTATGACAGCAGCAGGTCCTGGAGCAAAAGATGGTGCTCTCTGTCAAGATGCAGCAAAAGGTGGAGCAGGAGCTATATGTACAAAAACTATATCTGTATTACCAGCAGATGTACCAAGACCATGTATGGCAAAAACTAATAGTGGTTTCTTAAATACAGAATTATGGTCAGAGCTTCCAAAAGAGCAATGGATAGAGGAAGAATACAAAAAAGTAAAAGAAACAGGTCTTCCAGTAATAGTAAGTATGGGATATTCAGCAGAGCAAATAGCTGAAGTTGCTCCTTTAGTAAAACCTTATGCAGATGCAGTTGAATTATCTACTCATTATGTAGGTACAGATGTTGCACCAATAGTAAATGCCTTAAAAGCTGCAAAAGCCGTTTTAGATGTACCAGTATTTATGAAAATGAGTCCTCATACTGATATTCAAACTATTGCAAAAGCTGTTGAAGAGGCAGGTGCAGATGGCCTTGTAATGATAAACTCATTTGGACCATGTATGGCAATAGATGTAAATACAGGATACCCTATAATGGGAAGTAAAGCTGGATACGGATGGTTATCAGGTGCTCCAATAAGACCTCTAGCAATAAGATGTATATATGAAGCTTCTCAAGTTGTAAATATACCAATAATCGGTGTTGGTGGAATTACTTGTGGAAAAGATGTAGCTGAAATGATGATGGCTGGAGCAAGTGCTGTTCAAGTATGTACAGAAGCAATTCTTAAAGGTCCTTCTATCTATGGAAAAATGGCTAAAGAGTTAAATGAATTCTTAGATGAAAATGGATATGCTGATGTTAATGAAATAAAAGGATTAACTCATAAGAAAATGGCAGCTAGAGGATTTAGAACTCATTCAGTAGCTCCAGTTGTAGATGATAATAAGTGTATCAAATGTAAGCAATGTGTAACAAGCTGTGTGTATGAAGCCTTAGAAGTTACAGATAAATTAAATATAGATGCAGATAAGTGTTTTGGATGTGGATTATGTGTAACTAGATGTCCAAAAGGAGCTTTAAGTATTTGCTACAATCAAGTAGAAGCTGTAAGTGAATAATATTATATAGAAATTTAATAATTAACTTAGAGTAATAGATATATTAGGATAATAAAATATATTAGATAAGCAAGTATTATATTTTAATAATACAACATGAAGTTAATAATTTTATTACGTTGATTTAACTAAACATTAGTTTAACTAAATATTAATTTAATTAGATATTGGTTTAATCTAAATATAGATTTACTGTGTATAAATGCAATAGTCAAATTACTTTAAGTTAATTTCTTCAGATAAAATAAATTGATACGTTATAAGTAAGGTGGAGTCTATATGGGAATTGTTTTAAAAGGTGGGAAAGTAGTAACAAGTGAAAAAACTTACTGTGCAGATGTAAGAATAGAAGATGAAAAAATAGTCGATATAGGTATTGATATATCAAAAGAAAATGATGAAATAGTCGATGTTAGTGATTCTTATGTTATACCAGGAGGTATAGATACACACACTCATTTTGACTTAGATACAGGGGTTACTAAGACAGCAGATAACTTTGAGACAGGAACAAAAGCTGCTATAGTCGGAGGAACTACTACTATATTGGATTTTGCTACACAAGCTAAGGGATGTTCTTTAAAAGAAGGATTAGAAGAATGGCATGAAAAAGCTAGGGGTAAATCCTACTCAGATTATGGTTTTCACATGGCTATAACAGACTGGAATGACTCAGTTTGTAATGAAATGGAAGATATGGTTAAAGAAGGAGTATCTTCATTTAAATTGTATATGGCATATAAAGGAAGCCTTCAAGTTGATGATGGTGTTATATTTGAAGCTTTGAGAAAAGCAGAAGAGATAGGCGGGATTATTGGATTCCATTGTGAAAATGGGGACATAATATGTGAACTTGTGGATAAGGCAAAGGCAGAAAATAATCTATCTCCAAAATATCATCAATTAACTAGACCAGCTATACTGGAGGCAGAGGCTACTTCAAGACTTATGAAGATAGCTGAAGTTGCAAACTCTAAGGTGTATGTTGTTCATCTAAGCTGTAAAGAATCCTTGGATGAGGTTATAAAAGCCAAGCAAAGAGGTGTGGATGTAATGGTTGAAACTTGTCCTCAATACCTTCTATTAAATGATGAATTATATGATTTAGATGGATTTGAAAGTGCTAAGTATGTAATGTCACCACCTCTAAGAAATAAAGAAAATAATGAAATATTATGGAATGCAATTTCAAATAATCAAATAGATACTATAGGAACAGACCATTGTTCTTTTAATTATAGGGGACAGAAGGAACTTGGAATAAACGATTTCAGTAAGATACCAAATGGTTCTCCAGGTGTAGAACATAGGATGAGTCTTTTATACACATATGGAGTATATAAAAATAAAATATCTATTAACAAGATGGTAGAAGTAACATCAACTAATGCAGCAAAGTTATTTGGAATGTATCCTAATAAAGGAACTATAGAAATAGGTAGTGATGCAGATATATTAGTTTTAAATCCAAATAAGAAATCTAAAATAGAATCAAAAAAACAATTTCAAAATGTAGATTATACACCTTATGAAGGGTATGAAGTTGATTGTCAAATAGAACATGTTTATTTAAGAGGAAAAGAAGTAGTTAGAGAGGGAGAATTAATCTGTAATACTCCAAGTGGGAGATATATAAATAGGCGTCTAACAAAGGGGGCTAGAGAATGGTAGAATTTATATTAAATGGAAAGAAAGTTGTTGCAAAAGAAGGCAAAAAACTTTTAGACTTCCTTAGAGAAGATATGAATATAACTTCAGTTAAAAATGGATGTTCAGAAGGTGCTTGTGGAACATGTATGGTTATAATAGATGGTAAAGCGACTAAAGCATGTGTATTTAAAACTGATAAATTAGCCGGGAAAAACATAACAACTATAGAAGGATTATCAGAGAGAGAAAGAGATGTTTTTGCATATTCTTTTGCTAGCCAAGGAGCTGTACAATGCGGATTTTGTATTCCAGGTATGGTAATTAGTTCAAAAGCACTTATAGACGTTAATAATAATCCTACTGAAGATGATATAAAGAAAGCTTTAAAAGGTAATATATGTAGATGCACAGGGTATGTAAAAATAATTAAGGCTGTAGATTTAGCAGCAAAGATTTTTAGAGAAGATATAGATGTACCAAAAGTAAACTGTAAAGGTCTAGTAGGTGAAAATCTTCCTAGAGTTGATGCAGTAGGTAAAACACTTGGATATTCTGAATATGTAGATGATATGAGAATTGAGGGTATGATTTATGGTTCAGCAGTTAGAGCTAAATATCCTAGAGCTTTAGTTAAAAAAATAGATGTAGAAGAAGCAAAAGCTTATCCAGGAGTTGTTGCAGTTCTAACAGCTAAAGATATTCCAGGAACTATAAAAGTGGGTCACTTAAAGAAGGATTGGGACACTTTAATACCAGAAGGTGAGATAACTAGATACTTAGGAGATGGAATAGTCTTAGTAGCAGCAGAAACTAGAGAAGCGCTAGAGGAAGCAAAAAAGCTAGTTAAGATAGATTATGAGGAATTAACACCATTAAGTACTACAGAAGATGCTCTTAGAGAGGATGCTCCAAAGATACATGAAACAGGTAATATACTTGTGAAGGAGCACTTAGTAAGAGGAGATGCTGAGGAAAAGATAAGAAATTCAAAATATGTTGTAACTAAGAGATATACTACACCTGCTACAGAACACGCATTTTTAGAGCCTGAATGTGCAGTAGCTGGTCCTTATGAAGAAGATGGAGTAATAATCTATTCAACAGACCAAGGAGTATTTGCTACTCAACATGAATGTGCAGACATGTTAGGGTTACCATATGAGAAAGTAAGAGTTATAAATAAAATGGTAGGCGGAGGCTTTGGTGGAAAAGAAGACATGAGTGTTCAACACCATGCAGCATTACTTGCATACCATACTAAGAGATTTGTAAAAGTACAGTTAACAAGAAAAGAAAGTATTATTGTTCATCCAAAACGACATGCCACAGAAATGGAATTTACGACAGCATGTGATGAAAATGGATATTTAACAGGTATGAAAGCAACAATAATATCTGATACAGGTGCATATGCCTCTCTTGGAGGACCAGTACTACAAAGATTGTGTACTCATGCAGCTGGACCATACAACTATCAAGATATTGATATAACAGGAACAGCAGTGTATACTAATAACCCTCCTGGAGGAGCATTTAGAGGTTTTGGCGTTACACAGAGTTGTTTTGCAACAGAATGTAATCTAAATTTACTTGCTGAAATGGTTGGAATATCACCTTGGGAGATAAGATATAAAAATGCAATAAGACCTGGGCAAGTTTTACCAAATGGTCAATTTGCAGATGAAGGAACAGCAATGACAGAAACGCTAGAAGCTGTAAGAGAAGAATATGAAAAGCATCCACGTGTAGGCATAGCTTGTGCAATGAAAAATAGTGGTGTTGGAGTTGGTATACCTGATGTTGGAAGATGTAGATTAGTGATAAAAGATGGAAAAGTTCATATAAGAACAAGTGCTTCTTGTATAGGTCAAGGTCTTGGTACTGTCGTGACTCAAGTAGTTTGTGAAACTACTAACTTACTTCCTGAAAATATAGTTCATGAAGTTCCAGATACTCATTTAACACCAGATTCTGGTAATACTACAGCTTCAAGACAAACAGTATTTACAGGAGAAGCTACTAAAGTTGCATCAAATAAATTAAAAGAAGCTTTAGACTCTGGAAAAACTTTACATGATTTAGAGGGAGAAGAGTTTTACGGAGAATATGCAAGTGTCACAGATAAAATGGGTTGTGATAAAGAAAATCCAGTAAGCCATGTTGCTTATGGATACGCAACACAAGTTGTAATGCTAGATGAAAATGGAAAATTGGAAAAAGTAGTAGCAGCACATGACGTTGGAAAAGCTATAAATCCAATCAGTTTAGAAGGACAGATAGAAGGTGGAGTAGTCATGGGACTTGGATATGCTTTAACTGAAGACTACCCAGTAGTTAACTCTGTTCCAATAGCTAAATTTGGTACATTAGGTTTATTTAAGTCTACAGATATACCAGAAATACAAGCTGTAATAGTTGAAAAGAACAAAGATTTATTGGCTTATGGAGCAAAAGGTGTAGGAGAAATTTGTACAGTTCCTACTGCACCAGCAGTGCAAAATGCCTATTATGTATTTGATAAAGAATTTAGAACTGAACTACCACTACAAAATACTCCATATAGTAAAAAAAAGTAACAAAAAAAAGAAATATTAAATAAAAAAATAGATGAAATTGTAAATAAAAAAAACCCTTTTGCATAAGGTATATTTTAAATGATAGAATATACATATACAGGAGGGTTTTTCTTTTATAAAATAAGTTTAATAAAATTGAGAGGTGAGCAGAATGAATTTTAATAATAGTCTAGAGTTAACTCAGTCTCAGAAGCTAATAATGACTACACAACTTAAGCAATCATTATCAATATTAAATATGAGTAAGTTAGAATTAGAAGAAGAGATTAAAAAAGAAGCAGAGAATAACCCATTAGTTGAAGTCGAGAAAAGTGGGGAGATTAATTGGGAAGAATATATAAAAGACATGGATAGGTCAAGACGTTTAGACAGAACAGAGATAAGCTATAATCCTGATAATGAAGTTAATCTAGAAAATTTAGTTAAATATTCGTCAAATTTATATGAGGATTTAAAATTTCAGATAAGCCTGTATAAACTTACAGATAAAGAATTGGAAGTCTGTGAGTATATAATTGATAGTTTAGATGAAGATGGATATTTAAGAACTGAGGAAAAAGTAATTGTTGATACCTTAAAGATAGATGAAGAGCTTTTTGAAAAATGTTTGATTAGTGTTCAGCAGTTGGAACCTAGTGGAGTAGGGGCAAGAAGTCTTTCAGAATGTCTAATGATACAAATGGCTAGTTTGGGAATATATAATGAAATTTTAGAGGAAATCGTTACAAAAGACTTAAATTTAATTGCAAATAATAAATACAAAGAGATAAGTAAAAAGTACAATATGTCGCTACAAAAATGCGTTGAACTAATAAATATAATTAAGACATTAGACCCCAAGCCAGGAAGAACTTGTTCAGTAGAAAAAAGTGTATACATTCAACCCGATGTAACAGTAGAAAAAATTGATGATGAATTTATTGTATATTTAAATGAAAAAGATTCTTATCAAATAAGAATCAATAGTTATTATAAAGACATATTAAAAAATTCACAGTCTGATGAAAGTGCAAAAGAATTTATAAAAGAAAGACTAAATTCAGCAACAGGACTTATGAAAAATATAGAAAGTAGGAAAACTACAGTACTTAAGATTGCAGAAGAAATAGTAAAAGCTCAAGATGAATTCTTGAGAAAAGGGACAAAATATATAAAGCCTTTAAAAATGAAGGACATAGCAGAAAAGTTAAAATGTCATGAATCTACTATAAGTAGAGGTGTAAATGGTAAATATATGCTAACACCTTTTGGCGTATATGAATTTAGATACTTTTTCAGTAGTGCCATTGAAACTGAGAATAATGAAATGGCATCTAGTACAAGCATAAAAAAAATTATAAAGGAAACAATAAAAGACGAAAATAAAAAGAAACCTTTAAGTGATGACCATATATCTAAGTTACTAAAAGAAAAAGGAATCAATGTTGCAAGAAGAACAATTGCCAAATATCGTGAAGAATTAGGAATCCTATCTTCAAGTAAGAGAAAAGAATTCTAATAAGTAAAAGACAAATATCAGTATAGTAAGGGGAAAAGGCTAGTTAAAAGATGAATGTGAATTAGGCTAAAAATGTTATGAAATAAAATAATAAAATATTGAAAAATGTTAAAACGCTAGAAGGTATTCAAATACTAAAGAACATTAAATACTAAAAAATATTAAAATACTAAAATACTAAAGAAGATTAAAAAATTAGATAACATTAAAATTCATAAAGCGTTAAAATGCTAAAAATATTAAAAAACCATAGAATATTAAAATGTTAGAAAGAATTAAAAAATAGGGGAACATTAAATATAGTAGAAAATACTAAAAAACTAGAAAACATAATTAAATAATAGTTTGTAAAGAATAATTAAATATTAGAACAAGAAGAATACTGGGATAAATAAACTATTATTATTAAATTTAATAATTACAAAATGAAAAACACATAGAGTATAAATAAAATAAGAATATTAAATATAAATAAGATTAGCTAGAAATAAAATTAGTTAGAGATAAAATTATTATAACAAAAATATAAAAATATATATAAAAAGCCTTATATAAAAAAGAAAAAATACTGTACTTTGAAAATGGTGGAGAAATATTCTACAAAACAAAAAAATAAAAAAGTTTTTGAAAAACTATTGAAATCTATACGCAAATCCTATAAAATAAAAATATCTTGTGGGACTTAAATAAACACTAGGGACGAAAAAAGTCCCGAAAGAAAAGCAATAAGGAGTATGTTATGAAGAACTTATTAGAAATTCAAAAAAAATTGATTCCACAGGCAATTGAACTTATGGAAAGAAGATACTCTATTTTAAGACAAATATCTTTAAGTGAACCAATAGGTAGAAGAACCTTATCAAATGTATTAGAGATTAGTGAAAGAATAATCAGGTCAGAAACTGAGTTTTTAAAAGAACAAGAACTTATAGATGTAGCTGTATCTGGTATGACTATCACTAAAGAAGGTTCTGATTTGTTAGACAAACTTAAGGACATCATGAGTGACATCATGGGATTGTCTAAGTTACAAGATAGAGTCAGAGAAAAGCTTGGAATAAAAAAGGTAATACTAGTTCCTGGAAGCTGTGATGAAAATGGAAGTTTACTAAAAGATGTAACTAGATATGGATGTGAGTATTTCTTAAGTATTTTAAAAGATGGAGACATTGTTTCAATAACAGGTGGAAGCACTATGCTAGAGTTTTCAAACGTTATTAAAACTGATAAGAGATATCCAAACTCTACAATAGTACCAGCTAGAGGCAGTATGGGAACTGATGTAGAGATGCAATCTAATAGTATAGTTGCTTCAATAAGTAAGAAGTTACATTCTAATTGCAAACTTTTACATATACCAGATGAGTTGGACGAAAGTGCAATGAAAACTCTTAGCCTAGTGCCAGAGATTAAGACAACTTTGGAGTATATTAAAAGAACAGACATTTTAGTTTTTAGCATAGGTAGAGCTGATGTCATGGCAAAGAGAAGAAAACTTCCAGAAGATAAGGTTGATGAGATATTATCTAAAAATGCAGTTGGAGAAGCATTTGGATATTATTTCAACAAAGATGGAGAAATAGTTTATAAATTAAACACTGTTGGAATTGATTTAGAAACAGTTAAACAAGTAAAAGAAACTATTGCAATCTTTGCAGGCACTGAAAAAGTAGAAGCATTATTAGCTATATCAAATATGCATAAAAACATGGTTCTTGTAACAGATGAAGAAAGTGCTTATAAGATATTGTCATTATTATAAAAGTCAAGACCTAGCACAGAGCTAGAAAACATACATTTACTTTATAGGAGGTAGCGAAAATGGTTAAAGTAGCTATAAATGGATTTGGAAGAATAGGAAGATTAGCATTAAGAAAAATGATGGAGCAACAAGATAAGTTTGAAGTTGTTGCAATAAACGATTTAACAGACGCTAAAATGTTAGCTCATTTATTTAAATATGATACAGCTCAAGGAAGATTTAACGGAGAAATAGAAGTTAAAGAAGGCGCTTTTGTAGTAAACGGAAAAGAAATAAAAGTAACAGCAGAAAGAAATCCTGCAGACCTACCATGGGCTGAATTAGGAGTAGATATAGTATTAGAATGTACAGGATTCTTTACATCTAAAGACAAAGCTGAAGCTCATATACAAGCAGGAGCTAAGAAAGTTGTTATATCTGCACCAGCTACTGGAGATTTAAAAACAATAGTATTCAACACAAACAGTGACATATTAGATGGTTCTGAGACAGTTATATCAGGAGCTTCTTGTACGACTAACTGTTTAGCTCCAATGGCTAAAGTATTAAACGATAAATACGGTATAGAAAAAGGATTAATGACTACTATACATGCATACACTAATGACCAAAATACTTTAGATGGTCCTCATCCAAAAGGTGATTTAAGAAGAGCTAGAGCTGCTGCTGGAAACATAGTTCCAAACACTACAGGAGCTGCAAAAGCAATCGGTCTAGTAATACCTTCATTAAAAGGAAAATTAGATGGGGCAGCACAAAGAGTACCAGTTGTAACTGGCTCAATAACTGAATTAGTTTGTACATTAGGAAAAAATGTTACAGTTGAAGAAATAAATGCAGCTATGAAAGAAGCTTCAAACGAATCTTTTGGATACACTGAAGAAATGTTAGTATCTTCTGACATAATCGGAATAAGCTACGGTTCATTATTTGATGCTACTCAAACAAAAGTTATGGAAGTAGATGGAAAACAATTAGTTAAAGTTGTTTCTTGGTATGATAATGAAATGTCTTATACTTCTCAATTAATAAGAACTTTAGGATACTTTGCACAATTAGCAAAATAGTCAGCTTTGAGAAAATAGAAAAGTAGATTGACAAAGTCCGAGTTTGTAGTTTAATACTATGGACTCTGGACTTTTTTTAAGAAAAAATATATAAAATACACCTAAATAATGTTACATACTATATATAAAAATATGATAATATGATATATTTAATAGGGTAAAAGTATGTACTATATTATACTTGGCAATAAAAAATTACTTTATTAAAAGGAGAGATATTTATGTCAATGCTTAACAAAAAAACTATAGAAGATATTGATGTGTGCGGAAAAAAAGTATTAGTAAGATGTGACTTTAATGTGCCATTACAAGATGGTGTAATTACTGATGAAAATAGATTGAACGGAGCTTTACCAACTATTCAATATTTAATTTCTAAAGGAGCAAAAGTTATATTATGCTCTCACTTAGGAAAGCCAAAAGGAGAAGCTAAACCAGAACTATCTTTAGCACCAGTGGCAAAGAGATTATCTGAAATGTTAGGTAAAGAAGTTGTATTTGCAGCAGACGACAATGTTGTAGGAGAAAATGCAAAGAAAGCAACTGAAAAAATGGAAAACGGAGATGTAGTATTATTAGAAAATACTAGATATAGAAAAGAAGAAACTAAAAATGAAGAAAACTTCTCTAAAGAGTTAGCTTCACTTGCTGAAATATTTGTAAATGACGCATTTGGTACTGCTCATAGAGCTCATTGTTCAACAGTTGGGGCAGGAGAATTTTTACAAGAAAAAGTTTGTGGATACTTAATTCAAAAAGAATTAAAATTTTTAGGAGAAGCTGTTGCAAATCCTGTAAGACCATTTACAGCTATACTTGGAGGAGCTAAAGTTTCTGATAAATTAGCTGTTATAAATGAATTATTAGAAAAAGTTGATAACCTAATAATAGGTGGAGGAATGGCTTATACATTCTTAAAAGCTCAAGGTTATGAAGTAGGAACTTCTTTACTTGAAATAGATAAAGTTGAATACGCTAAAGAAATGATGGAAAAAGCTAAAAATAAAGGTGTTAATTTATTATTACCAGTAGACGTTGTTATGGCAGACCACTTTGCACCAGATGCTACTCCAATAGTAACAGAAGATGCTAATGTAAAAGAAGATTATATGGGACTAGACATGGGACCTAAGACTATAGCAAACTTTGTAAAAACTATAAAAGAATCAAAAACTGTAGTGTGGAATGGACCAATGGGAGTATTTGAATTTGAAAACTTTGCAAATGGTACATTATCAGTAGCTAGAGCTATGGCAGAGTTAACTGATGCAACTACTGTAATTGGTGGTGGAGATAGTGCAGCGGCAGTTAATCAATTAGGATTTGGTGATAAGATGACTCACGTATCAACAGGTGGAGGAGCATCACTAGAATTTTTAGAAGGTAAAGAATTACCAGGTATTGCAGCATTAGATAATAAATAAACTAATATATAGAGGAGATTGTAAAATGAGAAAACCTATAATTGCAGGAAACTGGAAAATGCATAAAACAATAAAAGAAGCTTTAGAATTTGTAAATGAAGTTAAAGATAAAGTAAATTCTGATAAAGTAGAAGCTGTTATATGTGCACCATTTACTTTATTAAAGGATTTAAAAGAAGCTACTAAGGGTACAAATATAAAGATAGGTGCTCAAAATATGCACTTTGAAGAAAAAGGAGCATTTACAGGAGAAGTTTCACCTCTTATGTTAAAAGAAATAGATATGGACTATGTTGTAATAGGACATTCAGAAAGAAGACAGTACTTTAATGAAACTGATGAAACTGTAAATAAGAAAGTTTTAAAAGCTTTAGAAGTAGGAATAGACCCAATATTATGTGTTGGAGAAACTTTAGAACAAAGAGAAGCTGGAAAAACTAAAGATGTTTGTAGAGTTCAAGTTGAAAAAGCTCTAGAAAATGTTCTTAAAGATGATTTGGCAAAAGTAGTTGTTGCATATGAGCCAATCTGGGCTATTGGAACTGGTAAAACTGCAACTGCTGAAGATGCTAATGACGTTATATCTTATATAAGAGAAGTTATAAAAGGATTATATGGAGAATTAGCTAATGAAGTTAGAATACAATACGGTGGAAGTGTTAAACCTTCAAATGTAGCCGAAATAATGGGTCAAAGTGATATAGATGGAGCTTTAGTAGGTGGAGCTAGTTTAGCTAGTAATGATTACCTAGACCTTGTTAATTTCTAAGGAGTGAAATGATGAAAAAAACAGTTGCTTTAATTATTATGGATGGGTTTGGTTACAATAAGGATGTTAAGGGAAATGCAATTGCTGAATCCAAAACTCCTAATTTAGATAGAATAAAAAAAGAGTATCCAAACACATTGATAAATGCTAGTGGTCTTGATGTTGGTCTACCTGATGGTCAAATGGGAAATTCAGAAGTTGGTCATACTAACATAGGTGCAGGTAGAATAGTATATCAAGATTTAACTAGAATAACAAAATCTATAAAAGATGGTGACTTTTTTACTAATAAAGTTTTATGTGAAGCTATGGATAATGCAAAGGAACATTCTCTTCATGTAATGGGACTTTTGTCTGATGGAGGAGTACATTCACATATAGACCATCTTAAAGCTATAATCAAAATGGCAAAAGATAAAGGTGTAGAAAAGGTGTATGTTCATGCATTTACTGATGGTAGAGATACTGACCCTCAAAGTGCATTAGAATATGCTAAAGAAGTACAAGATAGTATGAATGAAATTGGAGTAGGAGAATTTGCTACAGTTTCTGGTAGATACTATGCTATGGATAGAGATAAGAGATGGGAAAGAGTAGAGCTTGCATACAATGCTATGGTTAGAGGTGTTGGTGAAAAAGCAACTTCTATTGAAGAAGCTATTCAAAACTCTTATGACGATGGAAAAAATGATGAGTTTATAATGCCAACAGTTATTATGAAAGATGATAAACCAGTTGGAAGTATAAAGGAAAATGATTCAATTATATTCTTCAACTTTAGACCAGATAGAGCTAGACAGATAACTAGAGCTTTAGTTTGTGAAGCGTTTGATGGATTTAAAAGAGAAGATATTAAAAACTTCTTTGTATGTTTAACAGAGTACGATATAACTATAGAGAATGTGCATATAGCATTTGGACCTCAATCTTTAGCCAACACTCTAGGTGAGTATCTAGCTAAAAATGGAAAAACTCAACTTAGAGCTGCTGAAACTGAAAAGTATGCACATGTAACTTTCTTCTTCAATGGTGGAGTAGAAGAGCCAAACAAAGGTGAAGAGAGATTATTAATACCTTCTCCAAAGGTTGCAACTTATGATTTAAAACCAGAAATGTCAGCATATGAATTGACAGATAAAGCTTTAGAGAAATTAGGAGAAGATAAGTTTGACTTTATAGTGTTAAACTTTGCAAATCCTGATATGGTAGGTCACACAGGAAGTATAGAAGCTGCTGTAAAGGCTGTTGAAACTGTAGACACTTGTGTAGGAAAATTGATAGATAAAATAGTAGAGTTGGGTGGAAGTGCAATAATAACTGCTGACCATGGAAATGCTGAATATATGTTAGACCCAGAAACAGGAAAGACTGTAACAGCTCACTCTATTAATCCAGTACCATTTATTGTAGTTGGTCAAGAGTATGAAAGTGCAAAATTATTGGATGGAGGAAGATTATCTGATATAGCACCAACTGTTTTGGATATGATGAATTTAGAAAAGCCAGAAGAAATGACTGGTCATTCACTTATTTTAAGATAACTGATTCTGATAAGTAGAGAATAAGATATAAACTACAATATAAATTTGAAAATAGCACAGTTTATATTTATTTTGTAAGGTCTAGACTTTATAACATAAGACTTAGATTTTGTAAGGTCTGCTATCGTAAAGTATAGATGCAAGTATATTTTATAAAGTTTACAAGATAGAGAATTTATAAAATATAAAAATTATAAGATAGATAATGATGTAAATAATAATAATTAATATATATTATATAAGCAAAAATTTTAGAATCATTAGTTGTACATTTTATGTTTAATGTTTTAAATCTAGTTATAATATTCGTGTATTGAAGATTGGTTTTGGATTTTAGACAAGTTTTTTTATATTATATAAATTAAAATATTATAAAAACAAAATAAAAATAGGAACTTTTACAAATTTACCCATCAAATAAATTTGTACCTAATTTTCAAAAACGACTTTATGTACTATAATATAGAAAGTAGATTAAAATAGTAGACGGATGTTTACAGTAAATGAAAATTTAACTAATAGAAAATCGAAGGGAGATATACAAATGTCAGTTATTGAATTAGTATATGCTAGAGAAGTATTAGACTCAAGAGGAAATCCAACTGTAGAAGTTGAAGTAGTATTAGAAGATGGAGCAATGGGAAGAGCAATAGTTCCATCAGGAGCATCTACAGGAGCTTTTGAAGCTGTTGAATTAAGAGATGGAGATAAGGGAAGATACTTAGGAAAAGGTGTAGAAACAGCTGTTGCTAATGTAAATGAAATAATAGCACCAGAAATAGAAGGAATGGATGCATTTGACCAACCAGCTATAGATGCAATCATGATAGAATTAGATGGAACTCCAAACAAAGGTAAATTAGGAGCTAATGCTATATTAGGTGTTTCAATGGCAGTAGCTAGAGCAGCTGCTGATGAAATAGGTCTTCCATTATTCCAATATTTAGGTGGAGTAAATGCTAAACAACTACCTGTTCCAATGATGAACATATTAAATGGTGGAGAGCATGCTGATAATAACGTTGATGTTCAAGAATTCATGATATTACCAGTAGGAGCTTGTTGCTTTAAAGAAGGTTTAAGAATGGGAGCAGAAGTATTCCATTCATTAAAGAAAGTTTTAGGAGAAAAAGGATTAGCTTGTGGTGTAGGTGACGAAGGTGGATTCGCTCCAAACTTAGGTTCAAACAGAGAAGCTTTAGAATTAATAGTTGAAGCTATAACAAAAGCTGGATATAAGCCAGGTGAAGACGTTATGTTAGGTCTTGACGTTGCTGCTACAGAAATGTACAACAAAGAAACTAAAAAATACGTTTTAGCAGGAGAAGGAAAAGAGTTAACTGCTGCTGAAATGGTTGCTTTATATGAAGATTGGTCAAACAACTTCCCAATAATAACTATAGAAGATGGTTTAGACGAAGAAGATTGGGATGGATGGAAGTTATTAACTGAAAAATTAGGAAATAAATTACAATTAGTTGGTGACGACTTATTTGTTACAAATACAGAGAGATTAGAAAAAGGAATTGAAAATGGAGTTGCTAACTCTATATTAGTTAAAGTTAACCAAATAGGTACAATAACTGAAACTTTAGATGCTATAGAAATGGCTAAGAGAGCAGGATATACTGCTGTTATATCTCATAGATCAGGAGAAACTGAAGATTCTACTATAGCAGATTTAGCTGTTGCAGTAAATGCTGGTCAAATAAAAACTGGTGCTCCATCAAGAACTGATAGAGTTGCTAAGTACAACCAATTATTAAGAATAGAAGAAATGGTTGGAGAGCAAGCTAGATACTGTGGATTAAAATCTTTCTACAACTTAAAAAAATAGTTATTAAGATTAAAGAGATAGTATAAAAGGTTTAAGTTTGTCTTATATAAGGATAAGTGTTAGTTGATTTTTCAAGTCACTTATCCTTTTTCATATTTCATTCCATAATTTTATTCACAGATTTAGATAAAATACGAATAAAAGTTTTAATTTCATCTTTATCTAATTGGCATAAGATATTTTATTAAAAAAATAAATAAAAGTTCTAATATACTTTGATTTAATCATAATTGTATTAAAGTATTATTGCTAGAGATAGGTTATTATATAGATTATTTATTTTAAATTATGTTGATAATTCAGAGTTATACCTATATCTTAAAATAATCGTTTTACTTTGTTGGCTATTTATAATATATACAATGAGAGTAGATTATTTTAAGTGTCAATTTATGTGTTAATTTAAATAGTTTCATTTTCTAAATTTTGTTAGTTTTTATATTAAGAATATAGTAAGCAATTATATATTCTTTTTGTGTATGATTTATAACATAATGGTCTTGAAATGACTATATTATTGTGATACACTAAAGAGTAATGAAATTTAAGTAATAAACAGATAGGAGGGGCAAGAATGAGCAACATTTTAATGGGTGTGCAAGTAGTACTAGGGATTTTACTAGTAATTAGCATAATGCCTCAAGATTCAAAGAATGCTTTACCTTCAGAGTTTGGTGGAGAAGGAAGTCAAGCTTACTTTAAACCAAAAGGAAAACAAGCATTTCTTGCTAGAGTTACAAAGATAACAGCAGTATTATTTTTTATAAATGCATTGGCATTACTTATAGTTAAGAAGTAATGATATTGTTGAATAACTGGCCATTATTTAATTAGTGCATTTGCTATATATTTAAAAATTAAATTTAGTTTTTAATAAAAGTACGTAAAGTAAAGAGTACAAAACATAAAAACTGGACTGATAATTTTATATTGTTGGTCCAGTTTTTATGTTTAAGATTAAGTTAGATATTTATTAAGTTATGTATTTATAAATATTATCTTAAAAATATCCTATTTCAATATATTTAATTTTCTATTTTATTGATGCTTTTAATATATTTAATTTTTTATTTATTAATACTTTTAATATATTTAATGC
>NZ_JAGWCX010000064.1:0-25731 GCF_020657775.1 Clostridioides sp. ZZV14-6345
TATTTAATACTTCTCTTAGATGTCTTTCTATACACATTATTTTTTGTCCTATATAGGATTCTAAAAAAGTATTTCTTTGTTTTCTTTTTTCTTTTTGAAATAATAAATTCTCCATGTATATCCTCCTTAAGTTTTAAAATATATATAAAAAAGCATCTCTAGAAAATGCTTTTATTAACACAGATACTTGTTGTAAAGAAATCTATTTTATATAAATCATGAATTGTCTAAGTACCTTTAAGATTTTTCAATCATTTCTATTATTTTTTCTTGCATAAGGGGAGATATGTATTCTATTGCTTTTCTCCCCAGTAAAGGTCCTAGTAAAATTAAAAATAAAATTATTATACATCCAATAATTGCTCTCTGACGTTTTGACAAACACTTTTTCTTTTTGTCCTTACTTAAATCAATATTTTTCTTTTTATCTTTCATATAAATCTCACCTTTTTCAATCTAAAATTTTCTTAACTATACACAAAATTAATGTTATAAATGTAAGTACAGTTGCCAAACATAATAAAAACCCTAACATTCCCTCAAAAAACGAACAAGTAGTATGTGCTAAGTTTACTGCCATATTGTTTATGATGTCTCTATCATCCCTAAGAAAAGTTGCTCGTTTATCCATAATTTTATTTATGCAAAGAAGTATTAAACATAGAAACACAGCCAATGCTGAAAAAAAAACGGGTTTAATAAAATCAAAAAAATCTATCCAAAAATATTCTATACGTTCCTTGATCTTTGTACCTATACTACTCAGTATTTGAAACATACTCTTTTGTTCATAAACAACTTTTTCTTTAATAGTTTTATAATCAGACTCATCTTTTTTTATTTCCACCATGATCTCCCCCTACATACTAATATCTTGTATATACAAATTCTTATCTATAAAGTAAAAAGGAAGATAGGTATTCTATCTTCCTTCATTAGTATTTAGCTAAGTTTTTTTATTCAAATAAAAAAGCTCTTAATATAGATACTTTTTCATCATATCATCATGTATAAAATATAGGGGTGAGATGGCTTTAAGCCATCTCAATTTGTTATGAAAAAACCAAAAAATGAACCTGTATATGACATCTATTACTAGATGTCATATATAGTCTCACTTTCATATTCATATATATTTACATATGTGTTTTTATAACTTATATTTTATCTACCATTCTTCATCACTATATTTATTATTAAAACTAATATAACAAAAATTTGCACTCCAACAATGTTAGCAAATGATTTAGGATCTGTTAGTACTGGTAAAATCATAAGAAAGATTAATAGCATAGCAACTTTTATATAATCAATTATACTATGCTTCTTAGATGTATTTTCCTTAACTGTTTTTTTATCATCATTCATGATTTATATTCCTCCAATAATTTATAATTCTATTTTTTAATCAAATAGTAATATAACTATAAATCAGTTATCTGTTTAAATAATTCACAAATTAAAATAAGAATCAATGAAGGAATTAATATACTAATAGCATCATAAAATCGTCTTTGATGTATCAAATCAAATATTATTACAACTGAAACCAGTATTATAACAATAGGACATATAAAAAGAAAACTATTCTTAAACCTGTCATAGTAGCTACCTTTCTTTATACCTTTAATACTTTCTGAAATATATCCCTTTGATTTATATATAATACTATCCATCTTTTCAGATACAAAATTTATAGAATTCTTTTTCTTAAGGTTCATAATTATTCTCCTTTCAATCTAAATACAAATATATTAAAACTAAAAAAACACCCTAAACAGGTGCTTAATTTATTTTAACTTGGAAAGAATATAAAACCAAAATAAAACAAGTGTAATTGATGTTACCTTTGATAAATACTATTTCCATGATTAGATTTTAGTATTGTAAAATATCCATCTATGTTTTTATTACTTTATTTTTAATTTAAATTTTTTATTTGAATATGTAAAATAAAAACAATCACAAGAGAGATTACAATTATTTTTATATCTATTTTTGATATAGTCTCAACTAGTAAATTTCTTGCTTCAAAAAATGATTTTGGTTCTATCAAATACAAAATAATACCAAATATAATTAAAGTAACTCCTACAATACAATCTTTCATATTAGACTCCTTATAAATAAATATTTCGTACTTTAGAAAACTCTTCTGATAATATTTTTTCTATTATCTTAAAATACAATTCATTTATGGTTTCTGCACAATACAATTTAGAAATAATTATTTTTATATTTTTATTATCTATCAAAAAAGTAATCAAATTCTCTTTATCAAGTAAGTCATTTTCATTTAAGATAATACTGTTTCCAAAGCTTTCAGAATCTTTCAATGATAAAACTGTCTCATTATATATATTTATTAATGCCCCATAAGCTCCCTCTTCATCACAAAAAAATTCAATACTATTTTCATAAATTTCTTCAAGTGAGTGTTCACATAACCTTCTATAGTCTAATTCTACAACATTGTGTTTAAAATGATATTCAACTTCTTCCAATATATAATTTGCTTCTTTTTCTATATCTATATTTGAAAATAATTTAACTTTCTGCAAGTAATTTAATTTTAAAAATATATAGTTTGAGCCCACATATTTTATATTATACATATAGATATCGTCAGTTATTTTCAAGCCTTTTTTGTGCAATACAATATTTACTTTCCATTTTATTTGTTCTATAATTTTTATCTTTTTTTTATCTATTCTGACCAGAAATAATCCTAATAAAATTGAAGCTAAAGAACAAAAAATCAGTAAAGCTCCTACTATTGAATATATTATTTTAATTTTTTCTGGAGTAAATGTAAATTTTGTAATAAAAATTAGAGTACAACCCATAATAATACTGAGCAAAGTATATTTTCCATGTTCTGGTTCAATCAAAATAACATCTCCTTTCAAGTGCTTACTTATTAAATAAATATTCTAGTCCACTTATTTTATAATTCGTATTACTCATTTAACCTTAATTAAAAAAATCTTCTCTATTTTGTGTACTAATAAGAGAAAATCTATCTTTAAAGTTAAAAAAAGCTGACATCTTAGTCTTTATAAATAAAAAACTTATGAAATTTGGATCAGCTGTATTTAATATTTCTCCAAGATAAGATGTTATCATATCTCCTATACTTGCTTTACCAAAAGAAAATATTTCATTTAAATTATCAAAAACAATTAAATATTCATCATTTTTTTCTCCAGATAAATAATTTTCATTAATAAAAGTAAGAATATTTATTAATAGGACACCTAATATTTTTTCATCATCAAATGAACTTAATTTATTAAAAGCAATAAACTCATTATTATGTACATGATTTATATTAGAATGTATATTTAGTAAATATCCATAATTATCTATTATTTTATCAAGCTTTGAAATAATTGCATCTATAACATTTATTCTTATATTTAATATGTCTTTAATATTATTTAGCTCTTTAAATACTTCAAATACCTTTTCTTTATTAGGAAATTGCATACAGTTTATCATTCTATGTGTTCCTTCTATATATCTTAAATAACTTATAAAATCAGATAAAATAGGGTATTCATTTTCTTTATATTTTGTACACTCTTTTATATCTATTCCAAAATACTCATAAAATTTAGTCAGTAATATATCTAAACTAGTTAATTCTTCTTCTGTGTATTCACTTACTAAAATACAATACATTCTTCTTATCTTTTTTAAATGAGTACCAAATGAAAATATATCAAAACCTTTTATTGTTGAATAAATCTGTAATGGGTTTATTATTTCTTTATCCTTGCCAATCTGTACTAATCTAATATCTTTTATATCATTAAATTTTGTAGGCTCTGTATTTACTAATATTATTTTTTTACCTAATTTTATTTGTGTATAAATAATATATTTTGCAGACATTTTGTCTGCATTTTCTATTTCACTATTCATTTTATATGCTAAATTCATTAAAATCCCCCCAAAAATTATAATTAATTTTACTCATTTTACTTATATATCTCCTTCATCCAATTCATCAAGAATCAAAGATACTTCACTACTTAAAACAGAAGCATAAATAAGCACTCCTAAAAAAGCTATAGCTATTATTAAAGCAACAAACATAAATTAATCACCTCAGTTTTTTATAATTAACAAAAAAGGTATCCCATAATTGGAATACCTTTTAAACTAAATAATTTATTTTAAGCCAGGAAATCTACCATAACTTACTGGCCCTTCTCTCATATCTGTTATTCTAACAGTTTTACCTGTTTCTGGAGCTTCTATGATTTTACCTCCTCCAATATACATCTGAACATGATGAACATTCCAAGGATTTGTTAACGACTGTCCTTTTTCATGTACAAATACAAAATCTCCAGGTTGTAATTGTTCTCTTGACACAGGTGTTGAAGCTGCACATTGTGCTGCTGATGTCCTTGGTAATCCTTTAACTCCTGCTTGATTGAAAGAATATACCATGAGACCACTACAATCGAATTTATTTGGTCCAGTTGCTCCCCAAAGATAAGGCTTTCCAAGTTGTTTTCTCATAATTGATATAATTTGATTAACCTTTGCAGAACTAGAACCTCCTGATATACTTGTATTTCTAAATTCTATAGCATAGCGATAAACTTTATTTGGGTAGTCGTAAGGAGCTTTATCTAAATTTATAGACATACCTCTTCCTTGTCCAACATTATATAGTACAAATGCTCTTCTCAAAAGGTCTTTAAATTTAGGGTCATTTTCATCACTATCCCACTTTATTTGATTAACATATTCATTAGTATTATAATTTTTTTTATTTGGACAAGATATTCCTGTCATACTTTCTAATCTAAATAAAGCATAGTTAAAATAGAATCTTGCTTCAAATGCACCTGCAATAATTTGAGCTCTTGCATCTTTTAGAAATATTCCCCACATTTGCTCTGAACTAGAAAAAGAATATCCTGCTTGTTTAAATAAATCACCCATACCTTTTCTCATATGTTCAGCCCATATATCACTTCCATCAGTGTCATACTTCTGAAATTGCATTATTCCATATGCTCCTCCGTACTGACAATTAGGATTAAAATTACTTTCTTGTTTTGCAAATCCAGCTAATACCCAATTTGGAAGACCTGTTAATTGAGATGCTTCATCAAAGAATGATGCTAATTCTCCTGGAACACCTACAAGTTGTCCCCATTGACCTCCACCATAGTATGGTGCAAGTGTATTTCCAAATAACCAGTTCCATTTTTTATCTGAACCAGAATTTATAATCATCCCAATAACCATGTCAACATCATTTTTCCCAACATGATTTTCTTTGATTAATATTTCTCTAAAATGGTCATATGGCTCTCCTTCGGCTTCCTGTGAAGCTAAAACTGGTTTTGTTATTTCTATTCTTTCATCAGAATCTATTATTGTTGTTTCTGTTTTTATTTCATATGTATATTTATTAGTATTGTAAATTGAATTTGCATAGTCTAACAAATATATCGTATCAACAGTTTCATCAACCTTTTCTACATATCTTTCATCATTACCTTCACCAACTTTTTCTTTATAAAAACGTCTTGTTATTATTTGAGCTTCTGAATATTTTAAATCAGGTTTTAATGTTTTATCTACTATTTCATCAACTTTTTTCTTTAATTGTTCAACACTACTTTTTGAAGATACCTGACTATTACTTACTAAAAATCGTAAATATTTCTCTACATGTTCAGCCCTTAATAAATGTTGGCTGTCTAAAAAATAATAGTCTTTAGATGTGTATTGTGCTACTTTTTCATCTATATAAGTTTGAACTTCTTTAGTTTCTTCAGAGGATAAATTAGGAGTTATTTTATCACCTGTAAATAATTCAAATGTTGCAGATAATAATATTAGTATTAATACAACAAAAGCACCATAAGGAACCATTATTTTAAACATTAGCTTTTTAAATTTATTTTTAGCAATACCTTTTACTAACTCTAATCCCTTTTCAAACAAAGCTTTCATCCTCCCCTTAAATAAAAGTTAACTATGTTAACTCTATAAACTGTCCTTAAGTAAAGAATCTATGCTATTGTCTTTTGTACTACTTGCTAAAAATTTAGATGCACTATCTATATCACCTTTTGAAACACTTTCATAAAAATGTTCTTTATCGGGTTCAGTTACATTGCTATTAAACATAGCTGTATCAAAAATTTGTTCAGCTTTTCCAGTTGCTTGTGTTATATCTAAATTATTACCTGGCTTCTCCATTATATTTCCAGCTATTGAATTGATTGTATCAATTCTAGCTGACTCTACTTGTCCCATATTTCTTTTATCATTTATTGCAGAGAATATAACTCCATCATCTTTATTTCCATAACTATCTTTCTTAGATAAATTATTGAAGAACATACCTTGAACAGCCATCTCAGCGTTACTAGGGTTTTTAAACGCAATGTCTGGTTCTTTGTCTGGAATAGTTTCTATATTCTTCTTTAATTCATTTCCATCTTTTGAGCTATCTAGTTTATTCATTCCAAAGTTATACTCATCATCACCATTATCACTATTTTTTTCTAATGGATCGTTATCTATTGGTAATTCATTTTCTATATTATCTAAAGGTTTTACATTATTATCATCAGAAGAATTTATATTATCATCTAAGCCTATATTATCACCATAGTTTGATTTCATATCTGCATCATATCTATTTTGTTCTTCCGCAGGATCATTTCCTCTATTAAATTTATTTCCTATTCCACCATCTATTGCTCTATCAGCCATTCTGGCCATCTTACTAAAATTACCCTCTTTATCTCCATGACCCATAAGACCTTCTAAAGCCTCTAATGTTCCTGCTGTTCCTGCTGTAGAAGCCTTGAATGCTGTTACCATACCTGATATTGCTCCTAGAGTCCCTTTTGTAAATTTTCTAGCTTCTCCATATTCATCTATTCCAGATAATTTAGCAAAATATCCCTGCACAGAGTTTCTTAAAACATCAGATAATTTTATAGTTAGAGTAAGACCTATTAAAATAAATAGTAATGATGAAGTTGCTGAGAAAAACAATGAAAATACTACAAATACTATAGAGTAACATAATCCTGTTATTGAATTACTTAATATCTCTCCAAACCAAATTTCAAATGCATTTATGTTCTTGTTAATTCCCCATAAAGCAGAAGCAACAGGTGTGAAAACAAACATAATACCTAAAACCCATGTTCTAACCATAAAAACAATATTTACTCTCAATGTTAAATAAGCAAAATAGACTTTTATTATCGCTGTAGTTAAAACATTTCCAGTTTTAAGTTCATCTAATATGGAATTAGACATCGTTACATGGCTAAAAGACTCATTTAAAATTGATGTTAAGAAATTGGAAAAAACTATTATCCCATTAACTAAAATTGGACCTCCTGCTATTATCAGGCAAACAAAAACCCATCTTTGTAAACTTTCCTTTGTATCTATATCTTGTCTTTCATCAACTGAACCTTTTATAATTCTTACAGCTGTAAAGAATACCATTAAGATAAGCAAAACATAAGCTACTTTTTGAACTATTCCGTATCCAAAAACTAGATGTGACCATTGTTCTTTTGTAAATATACTTAAGTCTTTTGCAAATATTAATTCTTCTAATGTTTTTGTCCCAAGTAATTTTTCTTGCACAAATCCATCACCAGAAAAAATAAATTTGGTTATAGAATCTAATAAGAAAGCTATTCCATTTGCAAGGAAACTATCTTCATCTTCTAAATCTTTAACAAAATTAAGCTCTGATGATTTGAATTCAGAGCCTCCTGTTGTACCCATATTTACAATTATATCTTGTAAGAAACCTGCTAAACTTAGCATTAGACCTAGCATTAAAGCTCCTAATACCAATTTTGTTGTTCCTTGCATTAAGATGGTCCTTTTATCATAGTCATTTTTATATATTATTAGCTTGTATATGAGTATCGCTAAACTAATTGTAATAAGTATTACTCCTGCATATTGCAGTATATCAACTAAAGCTTGAATTTGTTCACTCATTTTAGTAATCCTCCATTTTCATATTTTAAGTCTCTGCAAACTCTTTTTCAAAGTTGAATAAATCAATCTGAGCTAAGATGTTTCCAACTTCTGTAACAAGTATACATTGTCCCTTTGAAAATGAAGGTATTCTTTTCCGAGCTTGTTCTGGAAGTCCAAAAAACTTGGTTATTTCCTTTGCTAATGATGCATCTTGCTTGAATATTATTTTTGTAGAGCAAAGATTTATTATTGCCTTACCAGCTTCTTTAGTTAAGAACTCTCCAATTGCCTGTGTACTTATAATTAGGCTTATCCAGTATTTTCTTCCTCTTCTTGAAAAATCTTCAAGTAAAGCCAAACTAGCTTCATGTTGAGCGAATTTCCAACCTTCATCTATCCATACATTCTTTTGTATTCCTTTATATTTCCAGTCTGAAAATAAGCCCCATAACCAGCTTAAAATGGTAGTCATAGCAAAAAACTTACTAAATTCATCAAGCTGTTTCAGACAAAAAACAATAAGTTTCTTTCGTTTGAATCTAGATATTTCTTCACTTGTTTCACAGTCAAACATAGCCATTACACCATCACCAGTTATTAGTTGCATAATATCAGATACTTCATCAAGGTTTTTATTTTTTTCCATAGTAGCTTTTAAATCACTAAGTATTGGTAACTTTTTCTTTTTATTATTTTCTATTAATGAATCTGGCTCTATACCTATTCCTCTATCAGAGTAAACTTTTTTAATAGCATCTTGTACTCCTGTTATTTCTGTACCAACTAATCCTTTTCCATTTCTATATTGTTTTATAAAGTTGTTTATAAGATTAGTTATCTCAACCATTTTTTCATAAATTGGAACAGTTCTTCTTCCATTTTCATCTTCTTCAACAGATAATTCCAAAGGATTTATACCAATTTTTCTTCCTGCTTTTATATGAAGATAATTGCCACCAAATTTTTTATTTATCTTCTCATATTCATTCTCCATATCAAAGACTGCGTTCCACTCACCAAGTAACGCTCCTCTACCCATAAAAACTTTCATGAATGTAGATTTACCTGAGCCTGGCTTACCACAAATATATAGATTCGGATTTGAGTATAACTCACTTTCTTTTATGTGCTTTTTCTGACATAAGAAGTTATCTAAAATTAAAGTAGAATTTGTTTGTTCATTTCTTCCAATATATTTTCCTTCTGTATGATTTAAATGCGTACATCCGCTAGGCACTAGACAAGCTGTTCCTCCAGTGGTCATATTCCTTTTATCTTGCATATAGTTAAAAGAATTAAATGGAAGAGTTGTCAAAAATGCATCTCTTTGATCATAAAATAAGACCTTTACAATTATTCCAATTTTTTCACATGTCTCTATTATCATACTTGTCTTATTTTCTAAATCAGCTAGATCATTTGACCACAACTTCATTAGATTTTGAGTATGATATAATTTATCTGAATTGGTTTCTATTAACATTCTTAAATTATCTATGTTTTTAGCAGCTTCTCTCTTATCATAATCAACTGTTCCAGTACTTTTATACTCCATGTTTATATTTGACATTATCTTTGAATATTGATTTTTCAAGGATTTACTAAGAGTAGTTTCATCAAGCTTTTTAACTATTGATAATAACTCCATATTTTCTACACAACACAAATTATTCAATGTACTTATATTCATATTCTTAGGAAAAGCTTGAATAGACAACATTCTTATATAATTGTTTCTATCAAGCTTTATGTAGTCTTCCTTTTCTTCAAAAATATTAGGTTTTATAATATCATATATAGTCAATCTGCCTATCTCTAAAAATTGCTCATCTTTTTTATTCTGTTTCTTTTTTTTGTCTCTTTTCCTATTTTTTACGAGCTTTTTTTCTTCTTCTGGTGTTAAGTTTTCAGTTGACTCAACTTTTATTAAATCTTCTTCAGATAAGATATTAATATCACCATTATTATAATCTTCATATCCTTTTCTTAAAATCCCTAACCCTTCTACATACTCTGAAAATATACCTTTTTCTATCAAATCTTCTACAATAAAATCTTTACCTTTATTAAATTGATTGTGGAAAAATTCTATAATATCAATTCCTTTAACTGTAGATACTCTGAAATTGGTATCATTCAAAGCTCTTACCACATAATTTACTTTTCCTTGTAATTCTTTTAAAGCTCTTTCTTGAATTGGATGATTTGGAGTTACGATATAGATATAATTATATTTTGTATCACTATAAATTCCATTTTCTAAAGCAGAAAATTCATTGTACAATTCTTCTTTGTATTTTTTAAGGAAATCACTTGGTTCATTATTATCCATTTTTTTATCTATAAATTCTTTGTAATGTTTAAAATCCTGCTTTTTATTACTACGAGCATATTTAATAGGAAAATTCAGACCAAAACTATATGATATTAATACATTTTCAAATTGTTTTATATCATCTTCAGACAATAATGCTACATCAGTCGTTGAAATTTTTAATATCACAGAATAACCATACTTACTTTTTATTATTGTATTATTCAAAACTTCCTGAATTCCTATAATTTCATCCATGAGTTTTATCTTTTTATCTTGTTTCATTTTCTTAACAGTCTTTTGGTCTATCAAATCATACGTTGTTGTCTTTTGTTTAAAATCCATAGAAACCTCCTATTCATTAGATTATTCATAATGTTTTATTACTTTTTTTCTAAATAAAAACTTAACTCTAAGTAGTACATATGAATCTAGATATAATCCATTTATTCTTACAAAACTGAATGTACCAGATATCGCCAACATAAAAACTTCAAAGAAAAATATCATTAAAATATTTAGAAAATTTACTGTTGTTGCTCCATTCTCCAAGTAATTAACGAATAGTTGTGGTCTTTGTATTATTATCATAAAAAAAACAACTGGAACAGCGAACCAGATAGCTTGACGCAAAGATAACTTTCCACCAATTATTTTATCTTCAAAGCTTAAATCGAAAGGTATTTGAAAATTAGTCATATAAACCTCCTTTATAAAAAATAAAAGGTTTAAAGCATAAGCCTTAAACCTTTTTACTAAGTTATTTAAGTTATTTCATGAATGAACCAGTTAAGAAACCTACAGCTGATGCTGCAAATCCAATTACAGCTATTCCACCAGCTATATTCATTATCTTAGACATAGATTCTTGTCTTTGTTCTTGACGCTTAGACACCATTAATGAAATTCCTGCTATACATAAACTTACAAGTGCAGTAACAGCACCACCTACTTGAGCTATTTTTTGAATTGTAGGAATAATTTGATCTCCTATTGATTCTGCTGAAGATGATGGAATCCCAGATAGGCCTGGAACTAAGAATAAATTTATAATCCTATTGCTACCAACTAAATATAATCCAGTTAACATTGTAATAATTCCACTCAACTTAACAAATTTATGTTTAAATAATATATCTTTATTTTCAGTTATTTTTGTTGAATCTAGTAAAACATCTTGTTTTAAAAATAATTCTTTTATTCTATTTATTATCATTTTTATTACTTCCTTTCTAACCCTTTAAAATTAGTGTTGCCAAGTACCCAATCATTGGAAAATATACACCTGTTAAAATAACACCTATTACTGTAAACTTAATATTTTGTAATACTTCCGCTCTTTCGTCTGCTCTGTTCAAAGTCATTAATTTAATTCCTGCATAACATAAACCAGTTACAGCTAAGACTAAAGCAATAACAACAACTGGATTTTTAGCAACTGATAAAAATAAATTTGTAAATTTTAAAGCATCAGTTCTTACTTCTAACAATTAAATCACCACCTATATATTTTCAATCAAGTCATCTACAGAACATTTATAAATTGATATAACTTTTTCTTTAGTAAACATGATTTCATTTGGCTTAGTATCAAGAAAAACAACCTCATTTGGCTTTGCATTAACTAATTGTGCCACAGTATAACCCAAGAATTTTATATTTTTAGCAATAATGAAAATAGTTTTTATTTTAACATCACCATTTTCATCTTTAACTAGTTTTTTAGCTTCTTTGACCATTAACATTTTGTAGATATACCTCTCTTTTCAGTTATAATCCACCTTTACCAATATGAGAGAACCATCCTATTATTTGGAATCTCATGGAAAATAAAATTATCGCTAAAAATATACATCCCATGCTTGCTGCTGCTTTAACAGCAAACTTTGATTTAAGCACTGTTGCACACAGAATAAATATAACAAGAACTATAAGAAAAGCAATTACAGCTATATTATAAAAACTACCTGATACAAGTGCATCAACTTCTCCTACAGCACTATTTATTTTATTAGTCATTTCCTCTGTTGACACATCAGGAATATTACTAAGTCCAGTTGTTAGAAAAAGAATACTATTGTGCATTAAACCACCTCCTTTTGCTTCAGCTTTTCTTGTAGCTTAGTTAATGCTTTCTTTCTTATATAACTTATTTTATTTAGATTTATTTTTAAATTTTTTTCTATTTCTTTATAATTCTTTTTTTCTATATAAAGATAAAATATTACTCTCATTTCAAGCTCATCTAGTTCTGACATAGCTGATTTCAGCTCTAAATGGTTTATTCTCATTTCAATTTCATTGTTTTTTATTAAATTTGAACAAATTGATTCATTTGTTAAATTAAATGATTTTTTTAAACAGTTATCTTTTTCTAAAACTCCATTTGAATTTTCTCTAACAATTTTTCGGTATTTTTTTTTAGGAATATAGCAATCTACAGTTAAAATCCTAAATTGCTCAAATATCTCGCTTTCAATATACTTTCTAGCATATGTTAAAATATTTGCTTCTTTTTTAATGTCATATCTATTTATAGCAGTTATAAATCCTATTAATGCAGAATTAAATATATCTTCTACATAAGAATCTTTAACTGTATATTTAGATATCATTTTGTAAATATATTTTTGATTATTACTTATTAATTCTTCAAGACAGCTTTTATCTCCAGCTCTATATCTCATAATAAGTTCTCTATTTTTTTCTATCATAAACTATATCTGTGTTTAATTTTTTGTTTGTGGAGATAAACTTAGTTTTATATTTTTTGCTGTCTATATTTTTATAACATGATTTTTTTATCATACATTTCACCTCCAGTCTTATAAAAAAATAGACACCTATTAAGGTGTCTACTTTTTATCTCTGTTATTTAGTTAATATTATACTAGGTAATTAATCTGCAAAATTTTTTTCATAAGTTTTATATTCCATCATGTCTCTAGTCAGTTTTATCCGAATTGGTAGATCCTTTGTAGCCATTTCTTTTGTTTCTTTATTAAGAACTAAAAATATATCTTTATTTTTATTTGCCTTTACTTCATAATGGTTTATATTCATCATCACTATAGAACTATTTGTAGTCCTTTGTTTTACCGACATATTAATAGCATTAATTTTTTGATCTCTTTCTAATTTAGCCATTATAGCTATTTCTTCGCTTCTTTTTTCATTATAACATTTAGCCGATTTCTTATAAATTTTATTCCTTTCTTTTTTTCTGTTTTGACTTTCTTCTCTTCTCCTTTGTATTTCAGAATTATATTTTTCTTCATTTTTACATAGTACTTTTTTTATTGTATCAAAATCTAGATTTAGCATACCTTGTATATCTGATATGCTCATCTTGTATTCAAAAAAGAACATATTAACTTTATCATATAATTCACTTTTTATTTTAGGTTCATAGTCTTTAATATAATTACTTATAGTTTTCTCACTTACATTAAACTTTCTTGCCATCTCGCTAATTCTTACTTTTCCATATTCAGACTTTTTAATGTAGTAATTAATTATTTCTGACTTTTTAACCTTAAGATCTTTAATATAATTATTTATAGTTTTTTCACTCATATTGAATTTACTCGCCATTTCACTAATTTTTACCCTTCTATGATGTGACTCTTCTATATAATAATCAATTATTTCTTCTTTACTCACTTTATATTTTCTAATATAATTATTTATAGTTTTTTCACTTATATTAAACTTATTTGCCATTTCACTAATTTTTACTTTTCCCTTTTTAGATTCTGACAAATAATATGCAATCACTTCTGTTTTTTCCGTTTTTTCTACTTTTCTCAAAAATATACTCCCCTATTTTTTGACATAGCTTTTCCCTTATGTATAAAATATCATATATTAAAACTAAAAAAAACAATCAAAATTTTATAAAAGTAAAAAATATATATTTTACTAGCAATAAATAGAGTAAACTAGCTTTTTTTTTAGGAAATTTCCAAATAAATTTTATAAATTTCATCAATCTGTTCAAAAATTTCTGTTAATAATGACTTTAATCTATGTCTACTTATATCCATTTCATAGCAAATATATTTTGCTGGAGGTTCTTCTTTTATTTCTTCCATGTATGTAAGTAACTCCTTTAATCTTGGGGATAATGATAATTTTAGTTTTATGTATCTTTCTTGAATATTAAATACAGATACTATTTTTTTTTGCTCTTCTATTATACTATCTTCTGGATTTAATAACTCAGCACTTTCAATGCCTATTAATTTGCTGATATTTTTATAATGTGCTATACGATCAATCCTTGTTTTAACAAAATATGATATATCATTTTGAAATGAACAAATAGTAAATGTCTCTCTTATCATTTCAGCTATCCCATCATTTTTATCTTTACAATCTTCATCATCTTCATATTTCCTTTGATTTGACTTCAAATTTATATTGTCTAATTTTTTCTTTTCCATCTCATTTGAATCCCTTCTAGAGTTGCCTTTTTCTGTAGTGCTTTTTTGAATGTCAGCTGTTTTCATCATGATACTCTCTCCCCCTAAATTCAATTAATTCATTTGATAATAACCTCAATTATATACATAAATATCTTCTTTTCAAGTAGCCATTTCACAATTTTGGGTGACTTGATTTTATCGTAATTAAAGATAAAAATTTATTCAAACCGTACTTTTATAACTAAATTTTGATTGATATTTTAATTGTAATTGAAATTATTATATTTCAAACTATTATTGATTTTGTATTATATATTTTGTTTGTTTTTTAAGGAAAAAGTTTAAATTTTTTTTGATGTGAGCTATATTTTTATCATAAAGTAGCCTTTTATTGTGAAATGGCTACTTTTTAATTTCCAAAAAATGCAATTTTTAATGCATCTTATGAGCATATTCTATAACATTAGTCGAAATTTTTCAAACAATATTTTCATAAAATGAAAAAAAGACTATATTAACTATAGTCTTTTCTTTGTTTTATGAAAATATTTTTATCTTCTATATATATTTAATACATCTTCTGAAATATCTTCTATTATTTTATTTTCAAGCTCAGGTTCTTTTTTTAATTCTTCTGTACTCGAAAATTCAGAGTCTTTTTTATCATCTTCACTTGATACATCTTCTGGAATATCTTCTATTATTTCATTCTTTTTCTTAGACTCAGGTTCTTTTTCTGAATCTTCTATACTCTCACTAGAAGATTCAATCCCTTTTTTATCATCTTCATTTGATACTTTATTTTGATTATTAGTTTTAGAAGGACTACCATCAACTATCATCTTAGCCATATCACTAACTGAATTTCTCACAATATTTTCAAGTGTTTCCTTTATACTTGCATTATTTATCATTGCTTCTGCTTTTAATAAAGAATGTATATGAGAGTCTATATAAACTAGTTTTGTTTTTTTCACTTCTGAATTATTTTTTGACATTTTTATCTCCTAAAAAATTATTTGTTTAAAGAAGCTAATCTATCTTTCTTTAAAATTTGCCATAGTGCTGAGTTTACAAGATTATATAATCCCTTAGACTCTAAAGTAACTGCATACTTCTCATCAATATACAATAATTTTATACCAGCTCTTTCACACAATCTTTTTAATCTTTTTTCTAATCCATTTTTCATTAATATGCTTCCACCACCATAGACAACAATTATATCAATTTCATTATTTACTCTTTCTAGTTCTGTTTTTGCTTTATTATAAATTGCATCTGTTTGTGGCTCTAAGTGAAATTCAAGAATTTCTAAAGCATCTTCATAATATCTGTGCTTTTTATCTCTAATTATTTCACTAAACTTTTGTCTAGAACAATTAGTCATGCCTTTTAACTCTATAAATTCATCTAAAGAATTGTCAATCGCTATTCCTAGCCCATTATTAGAACCTCTTATATAATTAGGTTCATATGCAATACCTTTAGTAATTGGATATTCTGTAGTTCCTTCACCTATTGAAATATGTAACACTCTATGAGTTTTGAAATATTCTTTATTTAATTTTTCTTTATTTACATCATTATATGATTTAAATATACTATCATCCATTTCACTAAGAGCAAATGATGCTGTCACACCTTCTGGTATAGTATGTACAAAATCAAAATTCAATTTAACTTCAATAGATTTTTTAGGTGTAACTACCTTGACAATACTTTTATCTTCCATAAATCTGTTTTCAAATAACTCTGCTACTTTATTATTATACTGACCTATTGGCAAAGAACATCCCATTTCTATATTAACATTAATTTCATCATCCAAAATTCCTTCTTTATAGGCCTTTTTCACTGCAAATCCTGCAATGTGAGCTAAAGTACTTATAAATACAACATCATTATTTGCTTTATCATTATCTAATCCAATCTCAATACTTTTTATTCTTTCTCCACTTTTAAGAGCATAATTTCCAACAAAAAAAATACCTGGACTTACTTCATCAGAAAGCACTTCAACAATTAAATTATCACTTATATTTTCTATCATATATTTTTCATCAATGGACTCTAAATTTGGTTTTTTTCTTACCTTTGATATCACACTAGGTTGACATATTTGTTCAATATCATTCCCACTTGAATCTGATATTACTATATCATGTTCACTGTTACCAGTATCATTTCCAACTTTTAAATTTATAGTGTTTACCATTGTTTTTGCTTTAGTATCTAGAACATCAACTTTATCCATCTTTAAATCTCCTTTTATATAAATATTCTTTACATAATTATTATATTATAGAAAATCTATGAATTCAATGTAAATTATGTAAATTATGTAATTATATAATTTACATAATATTATATAATTACATATAATTCTCTGATTTCTTTCATCTTTCATGTAATTTTCTCTTTAAAATGCATAGTTATAAGTCAAATTCCATTATGTAAACTATACATTAATATAAAATATATATTTTAATTAATTTTATGCTTTTTATGTAAATTATTTAAGTTATATACTATATGTTTTTTATATAAATTATATATTTTATACTTTTTATGCATTATCTTTTTGTAAATATAAAAACAGAGTATAGATTGAATATTAACATTCAATCTATACTCTGTTTTTATACTCATGGTACAGTAAATCATCTATACCCTTTAGCTTTTTATTTTTTTTATACTCTTCATTCCAAGACTTATGTACATATGATATATTGTTTTCATTAAGTTTTTCACATAATTTAATCAAACTTTTCTTAACATTAACATTATCATATAAATCCATGTCAAAACAAATTATAACTAAAGGGTTATTTAATTTTTTTATTATATTTATAACTTCACTATGCCCAGTTGAAACACCTGGTATAGCTATAAATGATTCATTACTAAAAAAACTTGCTATATCACCTTTTAATGGACCTTCTGTAATACTTATTGTATTATTATTTTTACTACCTTTTATATAATGAACTGCTGCAATAGCTTTAGTACCATTATTATATTTATAAGATGAAAAAAATATATATCTTGATTTAAAATTTTTATTAGATAATAGTTCTTCATCATTCAACCTTATTTGCAAAGATATAATTTTTCCTTCAAAATTCTTAATTGGAATTAAAATACCTTTTATTGATATAAAGCTCCAATTATTATACTTATCAGTATAGAAACCTGGAATTCCTTTTAATTCAAAACCTAACTCAATTAGTGTTTTGCAAATACCTATTCTCTTTGTATATTCCATATTCAATGTTCTATATAGATTTCTTTTTATTGTTTGCTCATCTAATCCTCTATCTTTTAAATTAGTAAGATGTTTACTATCTAATGATAGTAAGTTCAAAAACTCTCTATATACTATATCCAAATAATTGATATTTTTAATTTCACAAGGAGCATTCTTCTTTTTAACTTTTTCTATTATCTTTTTACTTATATCTAATTTTTCTCTAGATATGTCACTGATTAGCTCTATATAAGCTTCTTTGTTTGTCATATGATTAAGTTTCGCATATAAAGAAATTGAACTTCCTTTTTCACCACATCTATGACATTTATAAAAGTTTTTAAATTTGTTATTATCTATAGTTAAATACATATGGCCACTTGTATCATCACAAAATGGACATTTAGACAATACTCTAGAATTATCAATTGTTTTAATTAATTCAATATCACATTTTAATGCGACATTAATAATATTTAACTTTTCTTCATTATCAAAATAATCCATATTAAATTGTCCTCCAATCTGAAGAAGGGATATTATAAATATCCCTTTTAATATTTTATTTAGCAACAGGAAGTATAATAGCTTTATTACTATCATCCTCTATTAATATCGGAAATGTACTGCTATCATTGTATTTTACAGTAATATATTCAGAATTCATATTTTCAAGAGCATCTGAAAGATAATTTAATGATAGATTAACTTCTAAGTATTCATCAACTCCTACTATCTCAATCTCATCAGTTATATAAACTGATGTTTCATTTGAATCTACTTCTATACCTAAACTACTCTTTCCAATAGATAATTTAATTGAATTTTTATCACCTATTTTACATCTTTTTATTGATTTAGTAAAAGCTTCTCGCTTTATTTTAAATTGAAAACTAAATTTCATACTTGCTAACATATTTTCAATATCAATATATTGTTCTGCTAAAGTATCAATACCTATGACAATACCATTTTCAAATGCAAATATAATTTTATTATCACATACACCTAGTACTGCACAATCATCATCTTTACTTATTACATCACCTAAAACTTTTTTATCTAATAGAAATGAGCCTTTTTCTATTTTCTCATTACATTCATAATTAATTTCATCAATAGCTACTCTATAAGAATCTGTAGCTATTATTCTTATTTTACCTATAGCTGGATTTACTTCAAAATAAACACATTCTAGTGCTGGCCTAGTATCTTTAGATGCCGCTGCATATCTAACATTTTTTACTTTATTTAAGTCTTTTACAGTTAAACAATAATTAATTTGCGGTTCATCAATGTCTATGATACTTTGATTTGTCTCAGCTAGACTCACTTTAAATTCTCCAGATTTTATATTAATTTTATTCTTCTTACTTTTTTCAATAGTTACATCTTTAGGGCATTTTTGCAAAATATCTAGAGCTTGTTTATCAAAAATATAAAATTCTCCCTCTATCGGATTTTCAATTTCTTTAATCTCTGCTTCAAAATATATATTTTTTTTCCCTACACTCTTTACTATTGCTTTATAATCTTCAATTTGCAATTGTACATAATCTCCAAATTTCCCTGCTTGTACAAGTATTTGTTTTATATCTTCTTTTTTTATTATCATTTTTGCTCTCCTTCAGTTTTATTTAATACATTTGAGCATTTATAACATAATGTCTTCCCATATTTTATATTTGTTATCTTTTTTGTTTTTTCATCAACATGTACATTACATTCTGAGCAGAAATCACTATTTTTAGTATTATTTACATTATTTTTTATGTAACCACTAGACTCTTTATCAGGTGAATTATTCCATCTACCAATAGTTCCATAATCAGAGTTATTTTCAATTAATCTTTTACTAAATGTCTTTCTGTTTTCAAGAAAAACAGGGAACATACTGCTTTCCCATAAGGGAATATATTTATTTACAGTTTCAATCATTTCATTAATTTCTTCAGTTTGTAAAACAAAGTAATTTTGTTTCAATTCAGAATAAGTTTCTTTAATTATGCCTTTATAACTATTTTTAGGATCTTTTAACTTTCCTTTTCCAATAGCTATACTAATTGTCCAATAATATTTACCTTCTTTCTGATTATCTTTTTTACAAGATACACTAAAATTTCTTATCTCTTTATATCCATCTTCAAAACTTGTATATTTATTTATCTTAGTTTTTTTGTATTTAGGCTTGGTGTTTGTATTTACACAATTCTTCTCAAAACTTTCTGGACCATTTTTTAATAAATCACTAAATTCTTTCCATTCATTAACATTAAAACAAAATTTTAATTTTGTATTATTGTTATTTTTTGAATCATTTATTATCATTGTTATTCTAGATACTTTTGAATGTAATACAGCTTTTAAAATACCTATCTCATTATAAAAATCATTTACACTTAAATCATCTTCTACTGCGAATACTTTGGTTTCACGACCAGATTTAAATATTTGTTTTATATTACCTGACATAACAAATGTCCCCCTTTTTTTAACTGACTAAAGCAGTTTATTTTTTATTTACTAAAAATTAGCTTAAATTTTTCTTATCTTTAATATGGGTCAAAACTTTTATTTTTTTGAAAAATTCCAAAAAATAAAAACATCACTAGAAATTAATTAATTTTAGCGATGCTTTTACTTAAATAATACTAAAGTAATACTTTAGTATTATTCTTAATAAATATCATTAATTTATTTTTAAAGACTTATAGCTACATGATTCTCATTAATACTATAGCTCTTAATATCTTCACTTTCCAAAAATTCTTTTAAAATAATATTTATTATTTTCTTGTCTTCATCAGTTATATAAAAAATAGGACTATTTTGTATATAAGGTAATATTACTTTATTTATGTTGTTTTTATTTATATTGTTCAAAATTGAAAAAAGCTCTATTCTTATATTGCTAAACTTCATAATACCTCACTCCTCTAGTTAATTATTTCTTTTATTAAAATACTTGGTTCTCTATTTTTTATCTTTTTCCCATATTCTTCAGAGTTTTTAGGAATATACAATATTACTTTTTCTTTAGCCCTAGTTAATGCTACATAAAAAAGTCTTCTTGCTGATTCCAAATTTTCATTTTTTCTAGGAAAATTTTCTTCATATAAATTTGGAATTATCACTACATCAAATTCTAATCCCTTTGAAGAATGAATAGTTAATAAGTTTACATTATTATTACTGTTTTCTTTTAAACACTCTTGTCCTCCTTTTGTATTTTCATAACAAAGATATTCAATAAATCCAATATTTTTTTGTTTAATAACAATACTATTTGATATCCATTTTTTTATTTTATTTTTTAAAACAATATCTTCTATTTTGAATAACTTCTTAGCTAATTCATATGCTCTTATTGCTGTAGATGTTTTTATACAATTATTCAGTTTTTCAAAGTTTAAGATTTCTTCCGATTTATTATCAAATTTAATACTTTCAAATATACTTATACTTTCCTTCAATGCTCTTATTTTTTGTTCCTCTGAAGGTTTCAATATACTTTCAGCTAACAAATCATTTTGTGGATTTGATGCTAAGGTTAAGATATTAAGAAGCCTACTATTACTATTTTCCTTAATCGAGCTATTAAATTCTATACCATAATTAATAAATACCTTGGATAATTTTTTTATTTCCATATTAGTTCTACATAATATTGCTATGTTTTTATCATCAATACCATAAACATGCTTACAAATTTGCGAAATTATCTTTATATTTTGTATTTCTTGATTATCAGTAGTAACAATCTCAATATCTTCGCCATCTTTGAACCCTACCATTTCTTTTTTTATTTGATTTAAATTAAGTGATATTATTTTATTTGCTGAATTTATTATTTGATTTGTATTTCTATAATTTTTTACTAATCTTATAACCTCTGCTCCATATTTTTTTTCAAAATTTAATATATATTCTACCTTTGAATTATTCCATTCATAAATTGCTTGTGAATCATCTCCAACAACATATAAATTATTTGGTGATATTTTGTCTATGATTTCTATTTGTATATCATTTGAATCTTGATATTCATCTATAAGAATATACTTCATTTCATCTCTAACTTCTGATGCAATATTTTCATCATTTAGAAGCTCAGAGCATAATGGAAGTATTAAGTCTATATCAAGTAATCTATATCTTTTAAGGGTAAATAAATATTCTTTTAATGCTAATGATATACTTCTATTTTTATTTTGAATATCATAATTTTTTATTGCATCAATCAAAATATCACTTTTATTTAAGTTAAATCTCTTAGTTATATTTTGGATTAAATTATTTTTTTCAATATCTGAAATCATAGTATATCCTTCAAAGTTACCATATTTTTTTAAGATATAAATTGAAAACATATGAAATGTATTTACAAATACCTTTTCTCCATTTTCTGATTCATTCATAATTCTTTTTTTCATTTCATTAGAAGCATATCTTGTAAATGTTATACAAAATATATTTCTATAGCTAATCCTTTTTTCCATTAAATAAGAAACCCTTTTGCTTATAGTCTTTGTTTTACCTGCTCCTGCCCCTGCTATTACAAGTACATGAGTACTATTTGTATTTATAGCTTTAAGTTGTTCCTCATTAACACCTAATAAGTTCATATAAAACCTCCATTTAATTTTGCTGATATACAGCTATTTTTATTTTCAATAAATATGGGGCAAATAAATATTTTATTTGAAAAAATAATTAAATATTTTCAAATAAAATGAGAAATTGCCCCATATTAAGTATTATTAAATCTTTTAAATAAATTGGAGGAATAGAAATGAGTTTAAGAAAAATAAAAGATAAGAAATTGATATTAATTATATTCTTATCATCATTTGTTGTATTTATATTACTAGTTTTTTATTTTATGATTTTCAATAATCCTAAAAAAGCTGAATATAACATATCTGAAAATATTAAAAATACTACAAAGAAAAATGAAAATTATAATCAATCAGATAAAAAACTAGATGAACCTAAAACTGAAAATGAATTAGATGAAATTTTTTATACTAGATTTCCAAGAATTGAAATACCTAAAATAGTTGATGATAAAGTACAAAATCATATATACATATATAGTTTATCTTTATCTTCTAATTTCTATATAACATATAAAAATTTTAGTGATATACAAAACACAAAGGAATCAATTAATGATTATAAAAACCTACTTGATACTTGTATTGCATCCTGTAAATCTAATTTAGACGCTTTAAATGAGATAAAAAAACTTATTACAGGTGATAACAAAGAGATAGTTAAGCAATTAATAAAAGATTATGAGAGTTATACAAGTTACTTACAATCTCAAAGAAATTATATTGATAACAATATAAAAAAAGGAGAGAATTCAAACCTAGATTTTCTTGGAAAATTTTACGAATTTGAAGATTTCAAGGATATAGTATCAAAGGTCCAAAGAAATCTGCATTTACCAAACAATGATAATGCAAAAGCATTTCAAGAATATGAAGAATATAATCTCTCAAAAAATATATAAGGTATTACAAAAGTATTATTTTTGTAATATTTTATTAAAACATAGATATATACTACTTTATAATAATACAGTGAAAAATAGTTATTGAACAGAAAAAATCTGATAAATTAGAAATTGATAAACAAACAAATATATAATATATTACAAAAGTATTATTTTCATAATATATTATTAAAACGTAGAAGCATACTAACTTTTATAATAATATAGTGGTTAATAGCCCTTGAACAGAAAAGAATTTGATAAGTTAAGAATTTATGACCAAGTAAATTATTTCAATTAAAAAATGTCTTTAGAATTATAATATCTTAAAAAATTAATTTACATTAAAATAAATCCCTCTTATGAAAGTAAAAGGGATTTATTTTAATGCATTTATATACTCTGGTAAAGATCCTATTATGCTATTTAACAAACATCTTTGTTTTTCTGTATTTTCATAAAAAGATACATCAAAATAGTCCTTACCCATAACATAATCTTTTATAATAAATTGATTCATTTTTATTTCATTAAATGCTAGTTCCAAGTACATCATATTGGTTTTAAGAGTTTTTTTACTATCAATATGAACTTCATATTTTAGATTATCAATAAAGAATCTATATGTTTTATTTTGTAAATCTTCTCCACATCTAATTAAATAATTTCTTCTGCCTTCAAGGAAATATGCTAAATTTATAGATTGCTCTAATTTTAATTTCTTTAATTCATTTTCATACATCAAGTCAGTTGAAACTCTATCAAATTCTGGAGGAACTGCCCTTATTACCTTAACAATCTCTCTATTACTTTCAGTTGTTATAATATCTACTGATGTAAAGAAATTAAAGGTTCCTTTTCTTTTAATTTTACCACCTTTTTCAACACTCTTATCAACTGTATAATATGGAAGTTTCAGTAGACGCTCTCTAATATCATCATAGTTCTTCTTAGCCCTTGCTAACCCTAAATGCTTTAATAAATCAACCAAATAGAATGTTGCTGTATCTAAATTAAAAATTCGTTCAATATAAATAATAATTGCTAAGTCTTTTTTATCTAGTGATATTTTAGGCATAGCTTTTTTCTCAGTTTCACTATTAGATAATTCTGTTCTAAAATTTTCTATATCTGATCCATTTTTCTCTTTAAAATCAAATGAGAACTTGTACAATAAATTTAATTGAACACCTTTATGATCTTTAGCATTATATTCATTTGATACATATGAATTATCATCAGTTTTAACTATTTCAAGATCTTTAATTTTTCTTGGCCTAATAGTTGGTAAAAATATACCTGGTGCTATATATGCAGGTGTAGTAAGAACAATTTTATTAATGTCATATTCGTATTGTGCTTTAAGTATCTCCGTTATGCATAAAAGTAAATCATGTGAAAAAGCAGATTTTATTTTAGAATCTGACATTTCAAATAAATATGGAAAATCTGATATGTTATAAAAACTATCAAATGCCCAATTTCTTAATGTTGTTTCTCTCATTTCTATTAATTGTTCTGGAGAATCTAAATCAATACTTTTTATTTTCCCTTGATTTTTAAGATATTCATCCCTAATAGACAAATATTCTCTTTTCAATAATTTAGGTTCACCTTTATTACTATTCATAGAATCCAACGCCATTTTTACCCAATTATTTTTTATTCTCCAACTAGATGTTATCTCTTGAGACCTTAATTTTTTTGTTTTTCTAGGAGTTGTTAAATAATTTAATTTAGATAAAATAGTTGATGATAAAAAATCTTCAAAAATAGGTCTCACATTTTCTATAGTATCATGTTCTTTTATCATATATACTTCAAAAAACCTTTGTGTGATAAATTTAAATTTTTCTTGTTCATAAATAGCATGTATTATTAAATTCAAAAAATTTTGTTGTTCTTTTTCACTAAATTCAAGTTTTTCATCTAACTTTTCATACAACATTTTATCACCCCCTTCAGATATTATAATACATTAATTTATTGTTTAATAAAATATATATTTAATACATTATGTACATTATTTAAAAATTATATAGTAATATTAAACATTTTACATTGTATAAAAATCATATTATTAATTTTACTTTTGATAATTAGTTAAGAAAACAGTATAACATATTAATTTCTCTTTCATATATTTTATATTTAAAAAGACAATGAAATCTGCGAACCTTTCTTATATGCTTAACATTGGTATATATATAGTTGCTACTTTTTTTATATTCAAAAAGACAAT
>NZ_JAGWCX010000065.1:0-23542 GCF_020657775.1 Clostridioides sp. ZZV14-6345
TTTAAAGAATACACATAAATATTTCCAGACTCTATTTCACAAGTACATTTTATTTTGAAGGTTATAGTAAATTATTCATATTAATACTATCTACCATTTGGGAAACTTTATCTATATATTCTATATTATTGTACAGATTATTATAATACTTATGACTCTCATCTCTATTTCTAAAAGAATAAACTTTTTTATTTAACTTCAAAGCCTCTTTTATAATATCTATATTCCTTTTGTTTATTTCACCTACATTAAATCCAGTATCTATTATAACCTTAGAGTTACTTAGGCTCTTAATGGCCAAATCGAAACTCTCATCGCTTATCAACTCAAATGGCTTTTCTGTAAACATCTTTATGCCCATAGTTCTACCAATTTCATAATCAATATCATTTTCATGTATTATTCCAGAGTATAGACCTATACCTTTTTTAGTAAAAGCTCTATAAATTGGAGTTGCTTTACCCCCACCACCAATTATAAAAACTTCATTTTTAGATTTATTACTAATTTCTACTGCACCTAAAAGACTATTAAAATTTTTATCATCCAACTCATAAAGCGAATTTATAATATCCTCATCTACTACATCTTCAGGTTGACCATAAGCTATGACTTTATTATTTTTTATAAGAGCAACCTTATCACAACTTTTTAATGCTATATCTATTTCATGTAGTGAAAGTATTACTGATATTAACTTTTCTTTACTTAGTTTCTTTAGTATGTTTATGAGCTCCAATCTATGTTTTATATCCAAATGAGTTGTCGGCTCATCCAATATAATTATTTCTGGTTCTTGAACGAGAGCTCTTGCAACCAACACCTTTTGTTTTTCTCCATCACTTAGTTCATCAAAATATCTTTTCTTTAAATGTAATGCATCTACAGACTCCAATGCTTCGTCTACCATTATTAAATCCTTTTTAGATAGACTCCCAAAAAATCCTGTATACGGATACCTTCCTATATTGACTATATCTTGTACAGTCATTAAGTCACCTAATAATCTATTTGTAAGTACTAAAGCCATTTTTTTTGATAATTCTTTTCTGGATATATGATTTACATCTATATCATTCAAATATATCTCACCTTTTATTGGTGTTATAAGTTTAGATAAGGACCTCAATAGGGTAGTTTTTCCAGCTCCATTACTTCCCAAAAGACATAGTATTTCTCCATTTTTTACTTCTATATTTATATCACTTACAACTACTTTGTTATTGTATCCTACACTTAAATTATTAGTTTTCAACATATCTAAGTCCTATCCTTCCTTTTCATCAATAGCATCACTACAATTGGAGCTCCTAATAAAGATGTTATAGTGCTTATTGGTAATTCTACTGGTGATAAAATTACTCTTGATATCAAATCACAAAGAGCTGTAACTATACTTCCTAAAAATATTACCACTGGTATTAAAACTCTATTATCTGATGTCTTAAATATCAATTTTGAAATTTGTGGTACTGCAAGTCCAATAAATCCTATAGGGCCTGCAAATGCTGATACTATTGCAGCTAGTATACTAGATATAAATACTATCAAAACCCTAAAAAATTTTATATTTATACCAATACTTTTTGCATATTCTTCTCCCAGTAAAAAAGCATTTAAAGGTTTTATTATGAAGATAGTCATCAAAAGACCTAACATACCAACTATTATAAGTATTTCTACCTTTTCCCATGTAAATCCAGAAAAACTCCCCATAGACCACACAGTAAATTCCTTTAATTTTTCGCTATTTGCAAATGATTGTAACACATTTGTTATACCACTACACACATATCCAGTCATAATTCCTATTATTAAAAGAGTTGTTATATTCTTTACCTTATTTGCAAATAGAATGACTATAGACATTACAATCAGAGCTCCTATAAATGCTGCCACAAATATACTCATTGAATTTATACTTTCAAATCCCAATGTATACCCCCCCAAAATCATAAGTGCTACTGACAAAGTAGAGCCTGAAGATACACCTAATATATATGGTTCAACTATTGGGTTTTTGAAAAATATCTGTAGTAAGATACCTGATACGGCTAGACAGGCTCCACCTACCATAGTTGCAAGTACTCTAGGGATTCTTATATTGTAGATTATTTTATAATGTTCTGTATTATCCATACCTCTTAATACAACATCTATTATTTCCTTAAATTCAATTTTTACAGAACCAAATGCTACACACACTAAAAAAGTAAGTATCATACCTATAATTAGCGCTATAAATACTGTAGTATTCCTTATTCTAATTTTATTGATAAAATCCATTTATATACTCCTCTTATCAAAACTATATTAACTAAACTCTATAAAACCTATCTTTTAGTGTCGTCTTATATACTATTTATCATAGTTTATATAATGTTTGATTTTTTCACCTGTAGTTCCTGGATGAAACATCTCAACTAAATCTACTATTAATTCGTCTGTCTTATCTACTGATTGATAATAATCTGGAGCAAACACCCATAGGTTTCCATTTTTTACAACATCCAAATCAGCTAACATAGGTGCACTAGATTTTATAGAATCTAAGTTTGGTGCATAATCTGAACTTGATGAGTATACAAATATATCTGCATCCTTTGCAACTTCATGTAATTGCTCAATGCTCACTCGTCCTTCATTTGAATCTATTGAAGCACATGCATTTATTCCACCAGCCATTTTTATCATATTGTCTACATATGAGTCTTTAGGTGCTATATAAGCATTTCCTTCATATACAGATGCCCATACAACTTTAGGCTTAGTTTTATTTTTTATTTTGTTACTTACCTCTTCTATTCTTTGTACTGTTTTATCTAGTTCACTAGTAGCTATATCTTCTTTATCATAAAATGCAGCTATTAAGCTTGTCCACTCCATCCTTCCAAATGGATTTTGCTCTTTATATTCATTATCCACAACATAATTAAGCCCTAATTCTTTTAGTTTGTCAATAAATTTTGTATCAGCTTCTGATAAGCCACTACTCACTATAGTTAAATCAGGATTTAAGTCTACTATTTTTTCATAATCTGGTGCTAAATTTGAACCAACATAATGTATCTTTCCATTTTTCATTAAATCTTTAATTTCTTTAATAGTCCAATACTGTTCTTCTGTTGTTACTGCTTTTATACTATCTAGTTCATCTATTGTTCTTAGAGAACAAGCTTGTGTTGTAGATGCTATTAATACATTGTCCACAGGTGTTCTAACTATATTAGAATTTTTATACTTTGCAGGAATTTTAATCTTCTTAGGGATTAAAATTAGTTCTCGATTATCTCCATCAGTTACTTTTTTAATTCCATCTTCTAAATCTTCAACACTAAATCCACTTGCATATTTTAATTCTAACTTCTTACCACTACTAACTTGTGCATTATCTTTATCATCTTTACTACATCCTATAAGACCTCCTACCAAAAAAATTACCATAACAATTAAAAAAAACTGCTTTAAAACATTTGATTTAAATTTCATCTTTTTCACTCCAATATTTTATTTTTTATGAGTGGCTAAAAACTTTAATAAAATAAAAAACTTCTCCTAATTTAATAAGGAGAAGCTTATATATCAACTTTACAAAAAATGAATTGATATTTCATTTTATTATAAAGTACAATCTCCACCCTAAATTGCACCTATGTAATACTGGGCAGGTCTCCTGACTCACGGCTTCTCCTCCATCATCCTTCCCAAAATTTTTTATAAATTTCAGTGGATTTTGATTTTGTATCCGTATACAGTAGCGGGGGCTGTAGTGAATTTACATCACTTTCCCTATTAAACTAATATAGTACCCTAGTATTATTTAATTTAATTTTTATTAAGATAATTGTAGTTTATTGTTGACTACTTTGCAAGATTGATTTAACATATATTTAATTCATTCATCAATTTTTTAATTTCACATACTTGCTTTTCATTTGGTTTTATAAATGGGGCAGTCATATAATCGCTTATTTGTAATCCTCTGATAGTCATAGCTTTTTTCATTGCTGGTATAAATGGATTTGTTATTAAGTAAAAATCCATTGCTTTATTGATATATTTTTGAATTTTTATAACCTTATCCATATCTTTACTGTTATAAGCTTCAGCCCATTTAGAACAAACTTCTGGAATTAAATTTGATAGTCCACCTATACAACCTGCTCCCCCAGACATTAGATTATGTATAAAGTTTTCATCATAACCACTATATATCTTAAAATCCGGGAAATCTGCTTTCATAGTATTTATTAAATCTCTAGTGTGTCCCATCAAGGTTACTGTATCCTTATATCCAACTATGTTTTTATGTTTTCTTACAAGTCTTAATGTAAGCTCTGGACTTAAATCATAACCAGTTCTATCTGGATAATTGTATAAATATATTTCAGCTTCTGTATTTTTAGCTATCTCACTATAAAACATCTCAATGCTATCATCATCAAGAGAGAAATAATAAGGGCTTATTATCATAACTCCATCTGCTCCACTATTATGTGCATAGTTTGAAAGCTCTATAGATTCATCTATACACATACGACTTGTACCTATAAACACTTTTACTCTCTTATTGACATGACTAGTTACTAAATCTATAAGTTCTTTTTGCATATCCATAGACATATTAAAGAACTCTCCAGTACTTCCCATTATAACTAGACCATCTACACCCCCATCTATAAGATAGTCGTATACTTTTTTATTTCCTTCTTTATCTAAATTTCCTTCTTCATCAAATATTGTAACAACTGGTGTCAAAAATTCTGCTTTCATAATTTAAACTCCTAAAATTTATTTTAATATGTTCATTTAATACATTCAGATTCTGCCTTAATATTAGCTATATTAAAACATTTACTTAATGTAATTTCTTAAAATTCCAATACTTTCAATCTCACATTCAATTACATCTCCACTACTCATATATCGTGGAGGTGAAAAGCCCATCCCAACTCCAGAAGGTGTACCAGTAGCTATAATATCTCCAGCCTCTAAAGTCATACCTTTTGAAAGTTCTGAAACTATATCTGAAATGTCTGATATGAATAACCTTGTATTAGAACTTTGTCTTTCTTCACCATTTACTCTACTACATACTTTAAGTTTTATAGGAAAAGAAATTGCACTTTTATGTAGGATACATGGTCCTAAAGATGTAAATGTATCTAATCCCTTTCCTCTAAACCATTGAACATGCTCTCTTTGCAACTTTCTAGCAGAAATATCATTTATAACAGTGTACCCAAAGATATAATCTTCGACCTCTTCTTTTTTAATATTAACACCTGTCCTACCTATTACTACTCCAAGTTCAACTTCATAGTCTAGTTGATTATTTATATCAAAATGACCATCTATCTCATCTTCTGGACCTATCGCTCTTGTCACACGTTTTGTAAAATATACTGTTTTTTGGGGCTCTTCAAAACTATTATCAAAGTGAGTTTGAGTTTCTTCAAGATGGTCTTTATAGTTCACTCCCACACATAAAATATCATGTATAGGTTTTTCTATAGGAGCATGTATAGTACATCTTTCTCTCTCAAAAGCGTTATAATTATAGAATATCCCTTCATTTATAATAGATTTTAACTTCATAATATCGTCTTGAGATATATTTTGAATCAAATCATTTAAATCCTTAAAAGAATTACTAAGATTTAAAGAGTTAATATCTATAATAAATAACTCATCTTTAGAAAAAACTCCAATCTTTTTATACTCATTTTCTCCTTCAGTAAAACTAATAAACTTCATAACCTCACCCTTATATTAAAATTCTATGTAATCAACCTATTACTTAAATCTTATACATAGTTACATACTCTAGCTATTGCCATTTCAGTATATCCAAGAGACTCTGCTTTTGATTGTTTTCCATTTGCTACATCTATAACCATCTCTAACAAATCATCTGTTAGTTCTTCCATTGTCTGTGGACCATATATAACTGGGCTAGCATCAAAATCCATATTATCTTCCATGTTTGCAAAAGTTATTTTATTTCCAGTTATTTTTATTACTGGGGCTATTGGATTTCCTGATGGAGTTCCCCTTCCTGTACATTAGGGTCTTCATTTTTTGAAAAGAGAACTATTTTTAACTATATAATTGATGAAATGACTAATATAGTTAATTCTTGTTCTGAGACTTGTCAGCTTGGTATACTTGACAATAATGAAGTTCTTTATATCGGCAAAGTAGATTCTCCAGAACCAATTAGACTTATTTCTTATGTTGGAAAAAAAATACCTGCTAATTGTACAGGTCTTGGAAAAGCTCTTTTATGTGATTTTGATAAGGAAAAGCTAATAAGTTTATATCCAGATGGTCTAAAAGGTTTTACAGAAAAATCAATTACAGATTTTGACGTTTTATATGGCCAACTTCTTGAAGTTCAAAAAACACAAATAGCTTCAGAATGTGAGGAATCAATGGAACACCTAAAATGTCTTGCTGTACCGATAAGAAAAAATGGATGTATAAGAGCGGCTGTTAGTGTAACACTGCCATTATTTAGAGCTAATGAAGAAAAAATAGAACTGATAAAAAAATTACTTTTAAATGCTCAGAAAAATATTCAATCTATGATGGAAGAACGTAATGAAGATATTGTAATAAATTAGATTAATATTTTGTATGTGTAAGATATTATTGTAATAATTAAAAATTTTATTTTAAGCCAATATATTTATTTAATTTATACAGTAAAAAACAAAGTTGCTGACTTAATTACAGTAACTTTGTTTTTTTATAATCTTTTTTATCTTTTTATTGACATAATAAAAATACTGTGTTAAATTCTAATCGTAATTACGAATCAAATTCTTATATAAGAACCAATAAACCTATATTAATCTAAAATACAATATATTATTGGTAAATTAGTGAAAATTATTAGATATATATTTCTACATAAAAAATCAATTTAAAATAAAAGGAGATTTCAGTTATGAGCATTTATTATGTACCACCAATAAATTTACTTGGGAAAGGATGTCTTAATGAAGCTAAAGATTCAAGCAAATCATTAGGGACTAAGAAGGCATTTGTTGTTAGTGATAAATTTCTAGTTTCAAATGGTACTGTAAAAAAAGTAACAGATATTTTATCACAGATAGGTGTAGACTTTGCTATTTATGATGAAGTTAAACAAAATCCAACTGTAACTAATGTAAATAAAGGACTTGAAATATTAAAATCAGAAAATTGTGACTTTGCTATTACTATAGGAGGTGGTTCTACACAAGACTGTGGCAAAGCTATATCTATATTAGCCACTAATGGAGGAGATATTTGAGACTATGAAGGTATCAATAAAATTATAAGAGAGTGCCTCAAAATATTTTTTATTTTATTACTGGTACTCTCTTATGATTAAAATATTTTTTATTAAATACTAGTATCTAATCTTATTTATTAAAAATCTATGCTTATAATAATTCTCTTAATGGATTATAACTGTTGTTGTATCTGGTATATTATCGTATATCCATTTCGCATTTTCTGTACTTAATCTTATACATCCATGGCTAAGAGCTTCACCAAGTCTGCCATCTATTATATAGCTTCCTGTTGAATCATATAGTACAGAATGATAGTAATATCCTCCTTTAATTCTGGTAGCATACTTAACTGAATATTCATCTGTTCCAAAAGAAGGCTTTCTTCCACTTATATAAAATATACCTGTTATAGTTGGAGTATCAGGTTTACCTATAGTACATTGCCACTTGTAAAGTTGTCCCCAGCCTCCATTGTCTTTCTTAAAAATATAAGTATATTTATTTCTAAGGTCTGTTACAATTAGATAGTCACTAGTACTTTTAATGTTATTTTCATTAACAAATTTAGTCATATCAGTATAAAAATAGTTATAATCTAATTCATTGGGTTTATTCCCATCAGTCGATAAAAAATAATTAAAAACATACCCTATTTTATCATCATATACAACCTTACTCCAATCTCCATCTACTTGTAAGACTTCAACCCTAGATTTTTCAGGAATTACTGTAATTATATTGGAAGTTGTAGACTTATCTTCTCTTAAGTTTAAGTTACTCCAAGTATATTCGCTTACTGATACCAAATCCTTATATACATATCCTTCTTGAGAATTGTACATCACTTTAATCCAGTCATCTTCTTCATCTAATACCTCCATTTTAGCTCCCTGAGGTATTACAATTATGATACTTGAATTTGTAGATTTGCCAGACCTCAAATTTACATTTGCTAAAGCATATTTATATATAGGCGCTCTGTATTTTTTAATATTTAGTTTAGTTAATTTCACACATATCCATCCTCTCATATGTCTTTTTACAACATTTTATGAAATTCGATATGTATCCGTTCTCCTATTTTCAAACTTTACTTGTATTACTAATAGTATTTCTATATATACTTATATTCTCATTTCTATTTGTCTACTTATTTAAATTTACGATATTGCAGTCTTTAATATACTCTTCAATTATACTTCTAGCCACATTAAAATAACTTATACACTTATTAAAGCCATCTATATTTACGGTATTTTCTTTGATTTTATCTAGAGAAAGCCTCTTTGATTGTCTTATAATATTTTTTTCATCAGTACAGACTGCCCTTTTTAATACATCTCTTTGTCTTATAGAAAACTGGTATCTATCACCAACAAAAGTAACGACTGGGTCTACTTTGTAATCTCTATTGATTAGCCATTCTATTTCTTCTTTAGCCTTTATAAGTCTTGTTAATTCTTTACTTGAAAACTATCTTTTATCACTATCATCAAACCCTATTTTAAATATCTTATTTATATCATTTCACCACCTTGCTTTAAATATATCACTGCACTACATTAAATACAGATTATTTCACTTTTTAGGATAATTTTTAATACCATTATCTTATCCATTTAGATTATTCAATATTTATAATTAATTATAACGCTTAACCCCACTTAATAATACAGAATAATAGATTCTATATTATATTTATAAGTTTATAACATAAATAGGTAGTGTTTCAAAATAAACTTTTTAGTTCATAAGGTAATCTTCTTTTATAAAATCTAATATATTTTTATCATTTAAACAGTAAAAAAGAGACTTATCTCTATTTTTTGAGATAGCCTCTTTATAAAATCTATTTATAATGATAATTTTAGATTTATATATTAAACTTATGTTATACTTCTTTTATCATATTAGGAGATAGAACATCATTAAGAGCTTCTGTCATAGTTGGATGTGCATAAACGCGGTCTCTTAAATATGTATACTCTACCTCTAAATCTACAGCTAATTGAATTAAGTGGATAATCTCACTTGAACCTTCACATATCATAGTAGCTCCAAGTATCTTATTTGATTTCTTATCTATTACTATTTTTATAAATCCATCTGCCTTACCAATCTGTTTAGCCCTTGGGATTGCTTCTACTGGCATCTTTGCTACTAAGACTTCATATCCTTTTTCTTTAGCTTGCTTAACATTAAGACCAACTCTTGAGAATGCTGGGTTTATAAATATAGAATTTGGTATATTTTTTCTATCACTAGTTGTTCTAGTCTTATTTCCAAACATTTGATTAATAATTATACGATAATCATCTAGTGAAATATAAGTAAATTGTGGACCTCCATTTATATCACCTATAGCCCATATATGTTCTTTATTAGTCTTAAGAGTATCTGATACTTTAATAAATCCTCTTTCATTTAATTCTATGCCTGCATTCTCTAATTCTAGTCCTTCAGTATTTGCCTTTCTTCCTGTAGCTACAAGTATCATATTACTTGTTAATTCTTTCAATTTACCATCTATTTCATACTCTATTGTAGCTAAGTTAGAAACTTCTTTAATCTCTTTTATCTTTACATTATTTATAATTTTTACATTTCTCTTTTCAAGCAATTTTATTATTTCTTCTGAGTCTTCAATATCTTCATTTGGTAAAATAACATTATTAGAATTTAATATTGTAACTTCTGTTCCAAATGAACTGTAAATACCAGCAAACTCTAAACCTATAAAACCAGCTCCTATAATTGTCATTTTTTTAGGTAGAGTTCTTAGCTTCATAAGAGACTCACTATCATATACTACATTCTTGTTTTCAATACCTTTAATATTAGGTATAAATGGTCTTGAACCAGTATTAATAAATATCTTATCTGCTACTAACTCATAAACTTCATTTTCAGTTTTAACTTGGATTGTTTTTTCATCAATAAAAGTCCCCATTCCTGTAAATATAGTTACATTATTATTTGAATTTAACTTATTATAGTTAGCTTCTCTAAGCTTTGTAATTAAAGTTTCTTTTTTATCTATAGCTTTCTCATATTCAACTTGAGCTTCATCCCAAGAATTTATATCCTTTGCTTTTATACTATTTGCTGAATTCTCTAAGCTTTTAGTTGGTATACATGCCACATTTATACATGTTCCTCCATACATCTGGTCTGACTTTTCTATTAAGGCTACTTTTAATCCTTTGTTTGCCAAATCTCCTGCTAATGTTTTTCCACCTTTTCCAAATCCTATTATTATAGCATCAAATATTTTTTTCATATAATTTTCAACCCCTTCTTGTGTTGTTTATACTTTTACTATAGCAAGATTATCTAAATGCTACAATTAGGTACTTTTTTGTAACCTTAAATGTATTTATAACCTTATACTTAAAGATTTTAATTTATTTATTTCTCTGGTTTTCAATAAAAGATGCCATAGTCTCTTTATCCATAGCCCCTGGAATATACTGAGTTACATATCCCTCTTTATCAATTATAAATGTAGTTGGAAAAGCATTGATTCCATATTGATATGCTAACGCTCCATCTTCATCAAGTGCAACTGGGAAAGTATACCCTTGTTCTTTTAAGAAGTTAACCACATGTTCTCTTGAACCTTCTCTACCTAAATTAGGTGAAGCTACTCCTAAAATTACTACATCTTCATTATTTTTATTATAGTCTTTATATAGTTGCTCTATGTGAGGCATTTCTTCTTTACATGGAGGACACCATGTAGCCCAGAAATTTAAGAATACAACTTTACCTTCATAATCACTTAATTTATGTGTTTTACCATATTGGTCTGTTAAAGTAAAATCAATAGACTTTATTCTATCTTCATCATTAGACCCTGTATTGCTATTTTCATTATTAGAGTCTTTTTGACTATCATTACCACTAGAATTTTCTTCTTTATCATTAGAATTTTCTCGTTTATTTTCTTCTTGCTTACTTTCAATTTTACTATTTTGTGACATATTAAAATGTTTGCTTATACTTCCAAATCCATTTACCATCATTAATATTCCTGACACTATAAGTATAATTCCACCTATTTTTTTAATAATTTCCATGTTGGACTTTATCTTATCTATAGTTTTAAATAGTTTACTATAAAACATAGCTGTAATTATGAATGGCAAAATGAAACCAATAGTATATACTGCTATTAAAAGATTGGCACTAAGATGATTACTTGAACTTGAAACCATTACTAGTACAGATGCCAATATTGGACCAATGCAAGGTGTCCACCCAAAACTAAATGTAAAACCTAACAGAAAAGCTGTTATTGCTTTCATTTCTTTAAACTTCATATTAAATCTTTTTTCTCTATTCAATATTGAAGATTTAATTATTCCCATGTAAAACAAGCCCATGATAATAATTATAATCCCACCAATAAACATTATTAAATCTTTATTTTCATTAAAAAACATACTCAATGCTTTTACTGATGAACCCAATATAAAAAATGTTGTTGATATTCCAAGAGCAAAGAATATAGTATTTTTAAATAGAGAACTTCCTATAAAACTCGTTTTTCCTTCTTTTAGATTCTCTACACTGCTATTTGACAATATACTCAAATAAATTGGCAAAATCGGCAATATACATGGTGAAAAGAACGATACTATACCCTCTATAAATACTAAAAATAAATTTACATTTTGCAAATTAAAATTCCTCCTTGTTTTATTTTCAACATTACAATCTTACTTCCAAAGCAGAATCTGATTAAAAAATTATGTAATTTTAATACCTTTTTCTACTCATAGTTTAATTAAATCCTTATTAATCCCAGAGCAAATTCTAGTATTTATCACAATTTAAATTTTTATTGCTCCACATAATCATTTTTTCCATAACAGGAAGTAATAGTAATCCTGATTCACTTAAAAAATATGTTGACTCTACAATATTATTAACCAGTTTTTTTTGGTTGACTATAATTCCTTGTTCAATTAGAAAATCTAATTGTTGAGCTAACATTTTCTTACTACAATCTGGTATAGCTCTTTGTAACTCTCCAAATCTTTTTTTATCTTTTTGTATTTTCCATATAATTATAGCTACCCACTTTTTACCTAATATACTTGATAAAGCTTCTACTGGACAATCATATATCATATCATCTATGTTGTACATTTTATTCTCCTCTTTTCTTTATTTAATTTATTAAATAAGCTTCTATAGCAATGTATTTATTGATTTTACAAATATACCTAGCTTTACTTAATTAAAATTTTTATTGTATATATTCCTAGAACAAACTATTTTAGATTTCATGTAATTAATATATCAGTTTTATAAATACATAACAATTGGTCACTTTTTTGTAACTACATCAACTCTATTAAGATACAATTTTCACTTTATTTTATTATAATTTCATTGATTTTAAACTATTGATAAAATCACTCTAATATAATAATTCTTTATTTAAACTGCTTATCCTGTTAAACTATTTATTATGCTTCAATAAATTTTATATGAAATATTAAATCTATACATTAATATTTACCCAAATTTATACAAATTAAAAAGGGTGTGTCTCAAAATGAACTTTTTAGTTCATAAGACACTCTTTTTTGTATGAAATCAAATATATTTTCATCATTTCAACAATGAAAAAGAGGCTTATCTATTTTGAGACAGCCTCTTTAAACAATAAACTTATTTTTCCACTTATAAATCCAATAATATTGAAATAACATCAAAAGGTGCTATTTCATATATTTGCTCTTTTTCTACATCTTCTATTGCACTTACAATTTTCCCGTTTCTATTTTTAAATATTTGCTCATCTAATATCATTTTCTTACTGCTTGGATTTTCCAATCTTATTATGAATTTATCTTTACTATAATAAGAAGGATAACATGCTGATATAAGATAGTTTTCTGGTAAAGATATTACTTCTAATTCTCTATTTACAGATTTCTCGACAATTGATTTTTGAATCTTATTGTCTATACGATATAAAAAGAAATTGTAGTCCTGCAATTGATAATTTACACATTCCTGTAGATAATTGTGAGTTAAACTTGCAACGTCTAATTCATCAAATGGTTTGGAACTCATATATACTGCGAATGAAAAATCTAATTCTTTAAGTATTTGAGCTTTATCAGTTTTAATTCTTATATGACCTTTTTTAGTTGTATCGCCAGAGGCACGCCCTGGTCTATACAATAAATCAGGCTTTCCTAGTTCATCTGTAGTAGCAAGCAAAGTCAATGCAATTTCATCTTCAATATGTTGATATTCTTTTATTCCTCTAGTAAATACAGTACAACTTCTATTTTGATTTGTCAGAGTAATGTTACTTTCCAAAGGTTCTAAATCTATAGGCATTTCACTGTAAATATCTTCCCAGTTGTCTAAAACTCCATTTTCTCTTGTTATATATCCAAATGGCAATGATGCTATGTTTTTATTATCTTTTATATCAGTTTTTATATGAACACGTAGTCTATGATTATATACTATATTATCAACACAAAACTTTACATATATTAATGGATTTTCTTTTGATAAGATAATACTTGCTTTTACATTTAATTTTTCATTAAGATATTTGTTTTTTCTATCTTCTAATGTACGTGGTAATAGAGTAGAACCTTCAACCACTATTTTTTCATATCCTAAAGTTTTTTCTGTATATACTCTCTCAAACAAAAGTTTTATATCCTCATCATCTTCTAATGGAGAAAAGTCATAAGTGTCACCTGCATTACCACTGTCTTTTAAGGTTAAAAAGTTTGATATGCAAGTTCCATCTTTAAGCTGTAAATTTAAGTTTCCATCTTTATATATTATCTTATAATTGTCATTAGATATAAAAGTATCATTAGATTTATTAAGTGCTACCATTTCTTTATTACTTGATTCAAAACTAACAACTTTATAACCAAGTGCAGGAAGCTGTATATTTATTCTTACTTTTAATATATAATATCCTGCTTCTTCAATAAATATATTACCAGCAGGTGTTTCTTCTAATACATTTTCTCTCGGTTTTACATAAGTTTCTTCAATTATAGTAGCATCTAAATTATCTTTAAAATAAATATTTTTACTATCACTTACAACTTGTATCTCTTTATATCCTCTAAAACGTTTAGTTTCTGTATTAAATACTAGAATATCATTTTTAGATAATTTAAGCCCTTCTGAAATTTTTTTGACAATAGTATTTTCAATACTATCACATATTTCATTTGCTTCTCTTATACGATGAAGAATATCATCTGTTACAGTATCAGTTACACATCCAGCTAAACTATCGTGTGCTTGTCCTTCTAAAAGTTTTTTCCATGTATTTATAATTAATTGATTGCTTATTTCAATTTTGCTCTTTTTAGCAATTACTAATAATGGTTCTATTCTTTTAATCAACTTGTTTTCTAGTTTATCACATGCTAATTTTATATCCATTCTACTAGAACCAATTGATTTATGTATTCTTGCCAGTACAGGTTCTCTAAATTCTCCTCTATAACTTTCTAATGACTCTATGGATTTTATATATTTCAAAAACTCTTGATATGAACTTGTTATATATGAATACTTTCCAATATTATTAATCTCTTTAATTTTATTCTTGAAATCACCTATTATATTTAGTTGGTCATTTCCTGAAGGTATTAATACCTCATCTAAATCACTATATGATTTAATAAAATCAATAGCTGGGTCTAAACGTCCATCAACATATTTTGATGAAGGTTCTAAAAGCATACCAGTCCCATATCCATGTGGCATATTTACAGCATATATATAACTTTCTCCATTTAAGCTTTTCCACTTAAAATATGGTGATTGAACCTGTTTACCAAGATGTATACCTCTCCAAAAAAATATATTATCAAGACCTACATGCTTTAACAATACAGGCATCTGTGCATTAAATCCAAATGTATCTGGCAAATACCCAATTTTCATATACTTACCATATTTTTTACTTTCAAAAATTCCAATCATTAAGTTCCTTAAAATAGACTCTCCTCTAGCAAAGAATGTATCTGTTTGAGTAAACCATGGTCCAATATGCAGTCTATCTTCTTTTATTAATTTTTTAATGATTTCTATTTTTTCTTTATGTATTTGTACATAATCATCCAAAATAGAAAGCTGTCCATCAAGAACAAAACTTACATCTGGATTACGTTCTAGTTCATCAATTACATCTGTAAATAGTTGTTCACTAAGTACTAATGCATCTCCAGAAGTAAAATACCATTCTCTATCCCAGTGTGTATGATTAACAATATGCGCTTTTATCATTTACTCTCCTCTGTTCTTTATCTTTAATATTTAATTCTAAAGTCAATATCTAATACTTTATTGAGTATAAGATTTATCTTGAATATAATTCATATATAATTTACAACTCTTCTTAAAGCTATACTACATTTTAAGCTTCCCACTCTGATTCGTCAAAATCATCATCTTCAAATTCATCATCTTCAATCACTGGATTTCCACGTAATAGTATAACTAGGCCAGCTACAATTGCTGTTCCAACTACTATTGATAATACATACATTGGCCATTTTTCTACTGTAAACCACCCATAAAATCCACTAATTGGAGTTGCATTTACTGAACCTAAACCAACTTCCATAGCTGAAGCAATTGCAGTTCCAATTACACATGAAGGTATTACTTTTAATGGAGATTCTACTGCAAAAGGAATTGCTCCTTCACTTACTCCAATTAAACCCATTATAAGAGATGATTTTCCAGCTTCACGTAATTGCTTATTATACTTTTGTTTTGCTAATATAGTAGCAAGACCCAATCCTAATGGTGGTATAACGATTCCTACCATTGCAGCAGTATTGGGTGCATAAATTCCACTTGTTAATAATGCAAGTGACGTTGTTAAAGCTGCTTTATTAACTGGTCCACCTAGGTCAACTGCCATCATAGCTCCAATAATTGCTGCCATCAATATCTGATTCGTACCTGATAATCCATTTAACCAATTTTCTAATCCAGTATTTAATGTAGCAAAAGGTATCCCTATCACATAATTAATTAATACAACAGTGATTAATGTACCAAATACTGGTACTATGAATATTGGCACTATTGAAGCTGCCGATTTTGGTAACTTTACATGATTTTTAATAAATAAACATATATATCCTGCTATAAGACCAACTGCCAAAGCACCTAAAAAACCTGCCCCTATATCTTTAGCAATCATCCCACCAACAAGACCTGGTACAATGGCTAATTTATCAGCTATAGAAAATCCTATAAATGCAGCAATTACAGGAAACATTAATCCTAAAGCAGTACCTCCAAAACCATCTAAATCATGTAATAATCTAACAATACTACTAGCACTTTCTGCATATTTAGCATCCCATATATCTGGTATATTATAGAAAGAACCACCAACACGAGATATTGCCATTATCATAGCACCTGCAATTACTAGTGGAATCATATATGAGATTCCTGTTAAAACATGCTTTTTTAACTCAGAGACTATCTTTTTTAACATTACATTTTCCTCCATTTATTTAGTGTCAATTAACTTTAGTGCATCATTTATTACTTTTTCTGCATCCTTTATAGGTGCATTGACTGGTACTTCTAATATTTCTTTTCCCTCAAAACGCTCAGCATTTCTTACTTTAGTATCTACTGCAAATATTACTACTTCTGCAATTTGTGCATCTTTTACAGTTAACTCATTATCAATTCCTGTAGCTCCTTGTGTCTCAACTTTTATAAGGTGTCCCATCTTTTTTGAAGCTTTCTTTAATGCTTGTGCTGCCATATATGTATGTGCAACTCCTGTTGCACATGCTGTAACTGATATAATTTTTCTTTTCATATCTACATCTCTCCTTCTTCACTAAATATATTAATTATTTCTTGTGCTGAATTAGCTAATTTTAATGCATCCACATTATCATCATCCATAAGCTTAGTTGCCAATTTAGACAATAATACAAGATGATTGCTATCCTTATCAATATTACTTATAGCCAGTAAGAAAATACTATCTACTGGTTTTTCATCTAAAGCATCCCACTCAATCTTATGTTTAGTTTTTGCAAATATTATAGAAGATTGCTTGACAGCATTACTTTTCCCATGAGGAATAGCAATACCATTCCCAATACCTGTAGTTGCATGTTCTTCTCTTTCTAAAACAGACTTAACATATTCTTCTTCATTGTCCACAATCCCATTTTCAACAAATATACTACTTAATTTTTTTATTGTTTCTTCCTTTGTAGTTGCATCAAGATTAAAAACAATTTGCTCTTTTTTTAATACATCTGATATTTTCACTATATATTCTCCTCCATTAGCAAATCGTACACTTCTTTTGGTGAAGTTGCACTTAATATGTCATTTATATTTTTTTTATTGTCAATGAAGTCATAAAAAACTTCATATATTTCATCAAGTTCTAGGTTTTTGTCATTTTCTAATGAAATGAAGAAAATAACTTCTACATTTTCATTTCCCCATGTAACAGGATTTTTTAAAGTTGCAACAGATATATTAGATTTTTTAATATAATTAGGATTAGCATGAGGTGTAGCTATTGATTGAAAAGATGTATAAGATAACTTCTCTCTCTCAATTGCACTTTCTGCTATACCTTCTTTTGCAAAACCTTTTTTTATCAGGTTATCTGTTATACATTTAATTACATCTTCATAGTTTGAAACCTCAATGTTTAATAAAATATTTTCTTCAAAGATTAAGTTTTTGAAAGATTTATATTTCTTAGAAACATTCCCCGAAACATTTTGTATATTTCTTTCCAATGTTCTTATATCACTTTCATTTAAAATAGGGCTAACTACTATTGTTGGAATAGTTTCTAACTCTAAATAAATAGTACTTATTACTAGGTCTGCATCAATTTTACTGGACACTAGTTCTTGTACAGAAAGTATTTTTTCAATCTTTATCATAGGAAAGTATTTTTTTATTCTTGCAGATAATAATCTAGATGAACCTAGTCCTGTACTGCACACTAGAATTACTCTAATATTTTGTGGAAGTTCTTTCATTCTTTCCCTAAAAGCTTCAAAATGTAGTGCTATATAGGCACATTCATCATCATTTATCCTAATATCATATATAAATTCAATTACTTTCTTTAAATCTAAAGCTTGCTCAAATGATAAAGAAAAGTTTTGTTTGATTGTGTTTACATATGGATTTTTAATACTAAACCCATATGTCAATCTATTTATTGATGAATGTACATGTGAGGTTAATCCATCAATCAAGTCTTTGTCATAAGCTGTCTCATACAATGTATTTTTTATAATTTCTCTAAGATTTGAGATATTATTTGTATTTGTTTCATATGGATTAGTTAAAGTATTTTTTAGTTCAGTAGTATCTCTATGTTGGTCAGCTGCTACTAAATGCAGATTTATATATCCAATTTCAGATTTTGGTAATAGTATCGAAAATTGTTCTTCTAATTGTTTTGCTAAATAATTGGTATTTGACATTTGATTATTTTCTATATTACCAGTATACAAACTTTCTTCTATATATTCGCCTTTTCTAATTCTCTCTACAGCTATAGCCAAATGTATAACTAATGACTGAAATTCATAATCAGAAAATTCAAATTTTCTTTCTCTGCTTAAATTCCTAAGAATATCAATAATTATTGATAAATCATCTTCAGAAAAAATACCATTTACATCTGCTTGTATCTTTTCAAATGCTTGATAAAAGCTTTCTTGTTCTTGCTTAATATACCAGTTTCTACTCCAAAATTTATGTATAAATTTAGCAGTAAGTTGCCTTTTATCTCTTTCACTTATATTCAACTTTATTCCTTTACTAGGTTTTTTATATATAGAAACTCCTTCATTTTTTAGCAATTTTTCAACTTCAGCTAAATCTCTTTCAATAGTTCCACGACTTATATATAATTCATCAGAAAGTTGTTGTATAGTAATATAATCATTAGTTTTCAACAATATTGAATATATATAGATAACTCTCTCCTCTCTGGTTGTAGGAATTTGACTTCCTTTATTATCTAGGTAAGGAAGTATTTTCTTTAAATCTCCATCAATATAAACACCTATTTTAGGTTTTCTCACTAAAGAAAGACCTATCTTTTTAAGTACTGTTTCTACTTCTTTAAGAGATTTTGAAACTGTTTTTTCTGAAACATCTAAATCATCTGCTATTGCTTTTACAGTTGTATGACCTTCTTTTAATAAAAACTTTATTATTCTAATTTCACGATTTTGAATCATATCAGTTAACATTTTCAATTTTACTCCTTCCCTTTATTTTTATTTTAATGGAAAACATTTTTCTAAAAAACTACTAATATTTCCTGATTAAATACGGTAATTTTGATGTATTGAATACTTTAATTTTAGATGATAAATTAAAAACTATCTAAATTTAATATGAAAGGAAATAACATAATGCTAACAATAATTATTGCTTTGCTTCCTGTAATGGGATGGGGATTGATGCCAATAGTTGCAAATTTTAAAAAAAGTTCTCCTTATGAACAACTTTTAGGTACCTCTATAAGTGCATTTATATTTTCCACTATAATAACTTTGGTTATGCATCCTGAGATTACATTTTTTTCATTTTTTGTAAGTATGATTTCTGGAGTATTCTGGAGTTTGGGACAACTAATGCAGTTTAAAGCGATTCAAATTACTAGTGTATCTAAAGTCATGCCGATTTCAAATGGTTCACAGTTAACTTTTACGACTTTGCTAGCTGTAATCTTATTTAATGAATGGACTAGTACTAAAATGTTCCTGATTGGTTCTTTATCAATATTATGTATAATAATTGGTATACTTCTCACAAATTATCAGACTAAAAAATATACAGATAAAAATATGTTAAAATGTGTTGGAGTTGTATTATTATCCTCTCTATTTTTGGCATTATATGTTATAACTAATCAAATATTTTTGATTGAAGGATATAGAATTATATTACCTCAATCTGTTGGTATGTTGATAACTTCATTTATTATTGTTAAGTATTTTTCTAAAGAGATTGTATATAAGGAAAGTGTTTTATTCAATTTAATTACTGGAATATTGTGGTCAATAGCGAATTTAGGTATGTTTATAACAACTAATACATTGGGAGTTACAATAAGTTTTTCTATCTCTCAGAGTTGTGTGATAGTAGCCACTTTAGGAGGGATTATATTTTTTAAAGAAAAGAAGAATAAAAAAGAATGGCTTGCTATTCTTCTTGGCATAATACTAATCATGTCTGGTGTCTTTATATTGAGTATTATAAAATAGGTATTTATTTACACAAATCCATATATACTTTGTACATATAAATTAACTGTTTCAATTTATTTAAATAAATTTACTCATATACTTGAAATAATAGCATATGTATTTATGAAACTAAACTATACTCTAAATGTAAGCCTATTTCATTAAATACACATGCTATAAATTTATAAATTTTTCTTCAAATATGAGAGTATCAAGTATCCTATATTGTAAGTAAATTTAACTTTAAAAATTCACAAACTAATGTTTTGTTATTTAATGTTAAGTTTTTTATCTTCTATAAGTTTATCTGCAACCCACTCTGTAACTTGACCTGTTATTTTAATACAGTGCTCTTTCCTTTCGGGAGACATGAAGTTATCACCATCCCATTTCTTTGTGATAACTCTACAACATGTTGCACCGTATTCTTTTTTAATATAATCATGCAAACCTTTAGCATGTTCAAACATCTTTGGATTCATAGTTTCCCCATGAACTCTTCCATATACTATACCTAAAGCCATCTCACCTCCAGATATTGCTCCACAAAGACATTGTGATTTTCCAAGTCCTATTGGAAATCCTGATGCTAACTTAGTTATCTCTGGACTTAAAGGTTGACCTAAAGCATCATTTATTGTCTGAAGAACTGCTTCAGAACAAAAAAACTCTCCTTTTCTAAAATATTCTTCTGATGTTGTTCTAACCTCTTTTAAATATTCTTCTTTTGTTTTCATTTGTTTTCCTCCAATAAAGTTAAGCTAAATTAAGTTTCTAGAGTTTATCTTATTTTCATATATTTATATTAATATTTTTATCAAATACACATATTTAATAATTCTTATTTAGCTTTAGATGTACTTTCTGATTTACTAAGATATATAATAAATAAAACTAAAACATATAAAATAATCACTGTAGCGATTATCTCTTCTAATTTAAAAGCATATGAAATCCAACTTACAAAATGACCTGACTTAGTTAAATAACCATTCATTAGTTTCATACCCATTGCACTTATTGCCATAGGGAATGTAAATGCAGCAAAACTTGGATAAAAAGGCAATCTTAATAATTTTGGTAAGTATCCCAAAACTATAATATAAAATACAATTGACAATATGAATAACAAGTATAATACTACGCTATTTTTATCTGAAAAAGAATTGATATATCCAGACAATAATAGTGAACCTGGTGCAGCTAATATAGCTATACTTGGTAAAGATGGTTCAGGCATTTCCTTGATTATCCATACTCTCTTTAAAACTACTGGTATAAGAACTATATAAGATACAAATCCTATCCAAAAAGCAATTTTGCCAATTAAAAGTTGATTAAATGCTGGTGCTGTAACACTAGCTGCAACTATCCCAACATAGACTATATACCAAGATGGAAATACTGTTTTTATTGAGAATTTAACTAAGAATTTCTTACTAAATAAGACTATTAACAAAAGATGACCCACAATTCCTATGCTCCAAATCATAATACTTAATTCTAAAGATAGTGATTTTACATATGTAGCAAATATCATTGTTGCCATTGTTATAGTTGGAAATGTACTTGATATTAAAGGATTTTCTAATTGCTCTTTAACACCCTTTCTAAGTAATATTATTTTGACTATATAAATTGCATACAAAATAAATCCTATAAATCCAATTACATTACGTAATAATTCATTATAAGATTGTAATAAGTTACCTAAAGTAAATATTGACAAAACCAAACTTGCAATAGGTATAGGATATTTCTTTAATAAATTCAAATTCTACCTCCTTTATTACTAAATTATTTGTGTTTTTAATTATATCAAAAATATGGTCAAATTGACATATTATGACCATATTTTTGATATAGAAAATATCTATTAGATTTAATTCTATTATTATAAGTATCTATATTCTTAATATATTAAGGTAATTAGTATATTTATTTTTAATCAAATATACTAATTTGTTTATTCTTATCTATTTTAACAGTCTTCATATCTCTAACGCTTATTTTGGCATCATCTCTTAAAATACCTATAACCGAAACTCCTATGCCTAAAGGCGTGGGGTTCTTAGGTACTACATGAATTTCTACAATACTCTCAGTTATGATGAATCATAACCTACAACATATTATCACTAATCATATTCCCTAAGACTTTTATTAATAAAGTATCTGTTGACACCATTAACATTAATATTAGGATCGTTTCTCAACCTATATAGTTTTTATATCCCCATACTAGATACTAATTTATAACCATTTAATTTTAATTCTTTTAGTCTATTTATTTCTTTATCATGTAATATTTTAAAGCTATCATATGTGTTAATACATAATTCTCTGTTGATTGATTTTAAATCTTCATTAACATTCATTATTAAAAATGCAGAATAGCAATCTCTTTGAATACCCATACTATTATTCCATCTATCTCTTAATTCCTTCTTATTGTACTCATCTGAAAAGTGATTATATTGACTAGCTCTACATTTAGCAGTATCTATCTTATATAATCTTTCATTATTATATTTTAACTTATTGTCTAACATAGTCAAAAACATTGATGGTGCTTTATTTGTTAATGATTTTCCAAAACGTTTCTTCTTATTAATTCTACCAGTCTTTTCATTAATAGTAGTATCCTTTGCTCTAGCTTGAAGTCTTTTATAACTCATCGTTTCAACATAAAACTTATTACCTAAATTTAGTAATTTGTTAATCAATACATAATGGTCTTGCTTTCTTATTTCAGCCTGCTTTCTATATAACTCTTTTCTTAGTGTTTTTAATTTAATATAGTGATTACTAAATATCCACTTATCTCTATTTCCTTGTTTTATAGTACCATTATCATTGAATTTATTAGGATTGGTTGCACGTTTACTTCTATCCATTTTGCGTTGAATTAATTTTAATTGCTTATCTATGTTATTAACATTAGGAGCTAACTCCAATAACTTA
>NZ_JAGWCX010000066.1:0-23419 GCF_020657775.1 Clostridioides sp. ZZV14-6345
TTTAGAAGAATACACACTTTATTTTAAAGACCCCAACTTCTTTATATTTTTACAAAAAAGGAGATGATTCAAATTTTCACTTTGAAACATCCCCTTTTGTAAATTTCTTTAAAGCTTATCTCTTATTTGTATTTTCAACTAATAATTGTATTTTCAACTAATCTTTCTTCATAGCATTTTAAATCATTTTGCTTTAGATAATTAAATTCAGACTCTACATAAATACCACAGCCTACAAACTCAATTGTCAAATTAGGTATATTTTCTTTTAGTATACTAGTCTGCTCATAAATAATTCTTTCCAATAAATCAACTTGTAATATAGAAAAATGCTTCATAATCTCTCCATCATTATCTATATCTTTCTTGATTTCATACCAACTCTTTGCCAAAACACCTTTAAAATCAATATACCCTAGGCTCTTCAATATATCTATACTCTCGCTCCATGCGTATCTACTAGATTTATCAAAGTATGATTCTAGTTTCTTCTTCTGCTCATTTGTAAGTGAATCATAAGAAAGCTTCTTATTAAAATGTGTCTTCAAAGAAATCTTAGCCATAGAATATGGACTTCTACCAGAGTTTAGACCAGCATTTTTGAACTTTTCTATTCCTTTATCTTCTACCGAAGACCATATTGAATTTATTGAATCTGAATCATTATACTTAACATCAAGACCATGCGTAATATCAATATAATTTTGTGGAAATACATATTGATAATAGATGTCTTTTCTATCATCATATAGAGAGAAGTATCCACTATCATATAAATGAATATGCACCTTTACATTTAGACTTTCATCTAAAATATTTCGTCTAAGGTTAGGAATATTTGCATACATAGTTACATATTTTATAGCATCAAAGTTTTGATTTAACGGAACTTCAAAACTAATTTCATCTCCTGTTAAGAGCTTTTTCACTTCTTCTTCACTACAATCATATAAAGAATATGTATTTTCAAATCCCACACGTGATTTTTTATCTAAACTTCCTGCCAATGGTACTTTCAAAATATGATTATCTGTTTTTTGCCATTGATAAGCATCTTGGTCAAGAAACTCTTTAATCTGTCTATTTTGCTCTTTAGCCTGATTTACAACCTCATTTTCATCTTCTGTAATCCCTACATGACATCTATTTAAGATATTTACTATATTGCTTCCAAATGGGAACGTCCATAATTGGAAAGCTGCTGCCTCTACCTGACACAAATATCTAACCTGATTTAATTCAATTTGATGAATAAGTTTTTTCTGATATTCATTCATTTGACTGCCACTACCTGACATTTGATAAATTAATTCTCCCATTGCAAGATTGTCTTTTTTCTTATCAATTTTATCAGTAATAATAATCTGAACTTCCATCATATCCTGTACTTTTTTGAAGATTCCTGAAATCACCTCTGAATTTTCCATTTTTAAGCTTGCAAATTTTGTGCTTAATTCAGTTAAAACTTCCTTCATTTTTAATTTACTTATCTCATTTTGGAAAATATCTTGATTTTTAACTGTATTATCAAAGTTTTCTACAAATGGGATAACAGATTCTTTCAAAGTTTTATCTTTAAACTCTACCATTTGAGTATTTAATTCATCTAATTTCTTAATATTATTTTCTTTATCCTTAATTGCCTCTTTAACTACCTCTATTTTGCTTTCAAAGTTAGATTTTACATTAAGACAATTATTAACACCACTAATTGCAGTATTTACAAGAGAACAAGCAGAGCTACCAATACTCAATGCGTTTTTAATTTTAGACATCTTTTGTTGTCTTTCAATAGCTTGCTTACTCTTCTCTAGTGCAACCAACTTATCTTTTTGTTGTTTGTTATTGTAATTTGCTTCCAACATACCTATTTCTTTTTTCTGGATTTTTGTGTAAATTTCCTTATACTCGCTTTCACTTAACCCCTCTTTTGCTCTTTGAATATCATCAGCTTTGTCTGCATAGTTATCGTCATCTATAGACTTAACTATAATCTCCTTAATTTGGTCAAATTTATCTCTTCTTCCTTCATCAATACCCGCCAAGTTATAAGTCATTTTATCTAAAGCATTCTTTCTATCTTCACTTAGCTGTTCTCCAAGTACAAAACTCATACCATCAGAATCTAATTTAAAATCTGAAAACTCAACCATCCTGTTGGTCCATTGGTATTCCTCTTCTTTAGCTGAAAGATTTTCCTTCAAAGATTTTGCACTGTCAAATGCTCCTAGACAAGCTTGACCAACACCACTAAATGCTGTCAGTAAACTCAACGCGCTTTGTATTCCCGAAAGAATTAACTGTGTTGTCATTTGTTCCTCAAGTTTTTTCTGTTTCTCTTTTAGTTTCTCTATATCTGCTTTTTCATCTTCTTTTATCTTTATAATCTCTTGAATCAATAGATTCATTTTTGCACTAACAGAAAGCATTTTACTCTCAAGTTCATTTTTTAAAATCTCTATTTGTTGATTTCCAGATTCAATTTGAATTAGGATACTTTCTTTATATGTGTTGAAATATCCTTCTTTTAACTCATCTTTCTTTCCTTGTTCCAATTCTCTTAAGGTCTTATCCAGATAATCTGTCAAAGCACGAATATCTGTAACACGATTTCCTCCAATTTCATTTTCTTCTACCATCTGCACATAAAATGCTATCTTTTGTTCAAGTGCAAATAAAATCATACTCCATTCGCTAAAATTCTGTTTTTCTTCTATAAAAGCTTCTATTTTATCAGACTGCATCAATTTATTTATAAGGTATTCATAGATTTCCTTTGCCTCTTTATAAAATTCTTTCTTTATATTCATATCGTCCAAAGAAAGTACTGCTTTATTTTTCTTATCAAAACTATAGTACTTCTTAAGTATTTCTCTATTTAACTGCATCTCCACTTTCTCAACTGCATGAAAAATTTCATAAATATGTGAAAGTTCTAAAATATCAGCTTCTAAAATTCCTACTGCACACAATAGTCTAAGATTCCTATAACCTTTACTTCCAGAAAAACCGAATCTATCAAAAAAGTCATATAAGAATGTATCTATTGATAAAGAATACTCCTGCTTTAACAATTCTTTTTCTTTTAATGCATCTCCAAAATGCCCTTCTTTGCCCTCTGCTCCAACTGAACCTGAATCTTCACGTTTGCTAATTGTCCAGTCCTTATGTTCTTCATAAAGAGCATTTAATTTCTCTCCATCATCTGCTACTTCGTTTTTGTTTGAAGCGTGACTTAATACATATCTATCAAAATAATAGTAGTTTCTATCACTATCATCTATTGGAATGGAGGCAGCTATATATCTTATTGTTTCTTCATATATACCTCTAATTCCACCAAGACCTCCAGAGCCTCCTTTTCCTCCAGCTCCTCCTTTTCCTGCTAGACCATTACTTCCATCTTTTTTACTTACAGAACCTTTTAATACAGTTGCTTTTCCAAGGAGATAAATCTGTCCGGATTTACTTCCAAGACCTGCATTTCCACCATTACCTCCTGTACCTCCAGTTCCACCTTGTTTTCCTTTTTCTGCTTTTACCACATAGTATTTTGTATCATTATCCTTAGCAAATTCTTTTGACTCTTTTTTAGAACCTATTTTAGCATTTTCCCCAGCTTCTCCAGTCAGTCCTGTATCTCCTATTTTTCCATTTTGTCCATTTCCACCTTGTCCACCATCTACATAAAGTTTAAGTTCTCCTTTTTTTTCTATCTCTTTAAAAGATAATAAAATATCACCTGAAGTTCCTGCATTATTACCATTTCTTCCATTCATTCCGTCGTAAATAGAATCTTCTCCAATCAATTTTTCTGCATTCTTACCAGATACATTGATTGAATAAGAACCTTCTGGTATACATAATTTTTCTGCCAACAATACAATATTCTTACCTGAAAAGACTTCTTTCTCCATACTACAGTCAATTTTCAGCTCACAATCTCCATACATATATATAGATGACAAAGCATTAAGTTGATAACCAGATATTATTTTAGTCAAATCTGATAAGTTCACTTTAGGTATAGGAATATATATAGAAAGTACCTTTTCTTTCTCATATGATTTTATATACGTACAACTTTGAATCTTTTCTATCCTATATTCTACATCTTCAAGTTTTTTGGCTTCTTCTTCCTTATGTTCTTCTTCTACTATCCAATATTTAATATCTCTTAATGTATCTTCTAAAGTATTTTTTAGTAATGATTTTAACAACTCACTTAGACCAACAATATGAGTCTCACTACAATAACTATTTAACTCTAAAAGAAGGCGTGTTTCTTCTAATACATTTACTTTTTGTACTCCATCACCATATGAAAGTTCTTGTACAAACTCCATAAGCTCTTTCATACTATTAGTTTTGCTACATAAATCCATATACATCTTGTCAAGTTGTACTTTTTTATCTTTTAGACTATTTATAGAAGATAAAATAGAAATAGAATCTTCTATACCTTTTTTTACACTTTCTATATAAGGAACTAAAAGTTTTTCTAGCTCTTTATAGGTTATATCAACAGCTTTTTGTATTTCTATTTTACAAGAAGCAGTAAGCATCAATCCCATATCTGTTTTTTCAAAAGTTTCAGGTAGATTTTTCATTTCATACAATAACTTTTCTGGATGTTTATCTAGTGGATTACATAATTTGATAGATACACCATCTGCTAACACTACATTTAATAAGTATACTAATTCCTTATAACCATCATAATCTTTCTCTTGGCTATCTAGGTCTTCTTTTACTTTCTTCAATATGTTTCTTATTTTTTCTTCTGTTACATTACCGACGAGTGTCTTAGGTATTTTATTGATAAGAAAGAAGAAATTTTCTTTATACTTTTCATAATCACCAAGCATATCTTTCAAATTTTTGCCTGTTTCTATTAATAATGTATGTCTAGAGTCCAGTAGAGATTGATAGTCTAAAATAACTACCATTCCTTTCACCTTTGAAGATGTAGAGATAGTTTCCCTTACAAGCATTGCACCTGCAATCATATACTCTGCTCCACGATTATCAAAAAATCCTGGGCAATCGCATAATGAAAAGTTTCTATTTGCAATATCTACAACTTCTGGGCATAAAGTCTTAGAATATACACCATTTCCAATTTCAACAGCTGAATCTTTTGCAGTGATATATACTTGTCCAGTTTCTGCATCTTTCTTTTCTTCCATTACACAACCTTTTAAATAATTGATACAAGTACTCTTTCCAACACCTGAAGCACCCAAAAATAACAAAATTGATTTTTCCTTTAAATTATATTTTCTAAGCTCATCCCTTCCCTCTTCCAAAAGGTTTACGATTCCACTATAAAGTTTATTTGCCATACATCCATCCCTTTCTATATTTCAGAACAATAGCTTTGATATTTTTCTTTAATAAGATTCTCTTCTACCTTTGAAACAGCTGTTGATAACTTAGTATTTGGAGCATTAAATCCTCCATTATCTCCTCTGTCTCCATATTCAGCGTATTCTCTTGATGGTCCTGTTTTACCTTCATTCCAATTTCCACCACTAAATTCTATATGATATTTAACTATACTATCTAACTTACAGTCCCAACTTGTAAAATATCCTGTATAGTACACAGTCTTATCTATGCCACTTGGAGAAAATGAAAGTGTATTATATCCATGATAACCACCACTTCCTCCATATCCACCTGAACCTGGTCTACCATTTGGACCTGCTTCTCCATCTCTCACTGTTATATCACAATGATTAATTATTCTATTTTTTTGTTCTTCTGAATCTGAAATGAAGTAAATATTACCTTTCTTACCAGCATTTCCACCTCTTCCAGCATTTCCACCAGCTCCACCTTTGTCACCTTTTTTACCACTTGTGCCTTTTGCAAAATATCCTTTAAACATCTGTCCGTGGAAATTACTTGTATATCCTGCATCAGCTCCATTACTTCCAGAAGCTCCAGTTTCACCATTTTTACCATCTATTCCTTTAGAACCATTTCCTCCATTTGCAATTAGTGTTAAACGATAATTTCTAATTCCTTCCTTAATATACAAGTAGATATTACCTGAATCTCTACCATCTTCACCATTTTTCCCATACATAGAATTATCTACAAGTTCTCCACTCTTTCCACTTACATTAATTTTTACATTACTACCTACATCGAGGTTATTGCAAGCAAGAATAATATTCTTCTCTGATGCAAAGTCCATTCCAAGGTTATCATCCATATAAATAGTATCTTTAGCAAAGAACATAAATGTAGAAACATCGTCATCCACTTTTCTGTTTTTGAAATATTCCAATACACTGCTAATTACTAAGTTTGGAATCAATGCTCTTATTTCAATACCTTTCTTATCATTAATATTAATTGTTTTTACTATAAATGGATTTAAAATGTATTTACTAATAAATTCTCTAATTATTTCGTTTCCTTCTTCTCCATATGTATTTAATCTTGTTATACTGTTTTCTAATTCTTCACTCTGTATTGATGTAACATTTCTCAAAATTGGTTCAAAATCATTTCTACTGTATATATAATCTTTTTTATTTGCAACTTCCATTAATTTTTCTCTATTTGGCAATGTAAACACTTGTTTTTGTACTTCATAAGAAACTAAAATTTCTCCTAAGTTCTTTCTTATTATAATGAAGTTTTGCTCCATTATCTTTTTACTTGCTTTTTCTATAATATATTCCATATGTACAGAAGGTAATAAAATTTCCCCAGTTCCATGTTCTGTATATTTACTTAAGGCATCAATTATATCCAAATTCCCTTTTATCTTATTTTGTAATTTCATACAATTATCTTGTAAGAATAAGACACTTTCTTTAGCTAATACGTTAATAAATCTGTCTATAGTAAGACTTGTTGTACTTTCCAACCAGCTTCTAAATACTCCCACAACCTTATCATATTTTGATATTTCTTGAATCATTGTTATTCTTCCGATAACATTGACAAAGTCTTCTGTATATTCCTTAACATAATCTTCCAAACTAGATACGATATTATTTTGAATATCTTTTATCAATGTATCTAAAACTAATCTTGCATCTGCACTAATTGGATATTGGAATGCTGATGTCTTATCTTTAACTTCATCTAATTCTAGTACTTTTTTTAATAAACCTTCCCTCTCATCTGATGCAAGTGGCTTACAAAGATGAATATTTTTTCCATTATCTTTTAGCAATTCTTCAAATAACCAAGCTTTTTCTTCTATATTACTATCTAAATTTTCACACAGTTGTTCATATTTTCTTTTTATAACATTATATATTTGTTTTTCTGTTCTTCCTAAGAAGCTTTTTGAAATGAAAAAAGTTATACTACCCTTAAAGTTTTCTCTATGAAGACACATATTTAACTGTTGGAACAAATCTAGTACTTTTGTAAGTCTAGAATCCAATATATCTGCTTCTGGTATTAATACAACTACTGCACATATAGATGCAGAATTTTTAAATACTTCACCTAATGAAACTGCTGCACTAATATCATGGGCTACCCCTCTATTGTCACTAAATCCTGCAGTATCACATAATTTTGCATCCATTCCTTCTACTGGTTTTCTCATATCTACAATGTTTGGATACAAAGTTTGAGAAACAGCTCCTGAACCAATCTCTGCTACAGGGTCTAAACACTCAATATAAGATATACCAGTGTCTTCATCCTCTACTTCCTTCATTACACATCCTGCAAGATAGTTAATTGCAGTGCTTTTGCCACAACCTGTCCCACCAAGAATTAGAATTAAATTTTGATTTTCTGCCTTATTTATTGCTACTTTTCCTTCGTTTAATAAGAGTGTTATTTCTTCTAAAAGTTGATTGTTATTTTCTGGCATTTATTTTCCTCCTTAGTTATATGTTTTTATTTAAATAAAGTTTAATCACTTAAGTAAATTGTAAAGTTCTTAGACTATATTTAAATTTCGTTTTGTTTTTTATTTTTAATAATTTTATATCTTCATTCGATAATTGCTTCTTCCTTATTTACTAAAATAACTGTGTTGTAAGGTATAATTTTTATCAACACAGTTATTTTATTTAATGTACTTATTTTATTGTATTTTCTATAACACATTTGTCTTATTATATTATCTGTCCACTATTTTTCTATGGTTATTACATATATATACTTTTTATCACAATTATCTTTCTACAATTAATTCAAACATTACACCACTATTGAATAATCGTATTTACCTCATTAGTCATACAACTATCAATTAGTTTATTCCACTTTTTACGATTATAATTTAGTCCACTTCCATAATCTTCAATAACTTCATCTACTATTATTCCTTTAGCATTTGCATATTGTCTAAGAAACTCCACTTGACTTTTCAAATCATCTTTTAAATCTTCTTCTTCGACAGCCCTAAATTTTGACCATCCACCAACAAAAAGACTCATATAAAAAACCTCCTTTATGTATATATTTATTTATCCATATAGTAGTACTAATTTTCTTAATATTCAATATATTCTGTGTAACTGGTCGATAAAAATGCATAACTGGATAAATAATCAATAAAAACAATATTTTAAAACAATTTTCTATAATATATTTCAAAAAATTAGTAATTCTATTAGAGTAAAACATTCAAAAAATTCATTAAAATAAGTATATCAATTTATATATTTTAAACTTATGCTCAACCATTAATTAAAAATAGTTTAATTATCTATTACTTATTATTATGATTATAAAAACCTTATTTAATAATGAAATATTTCTATTACAAAATTTAGTTAAGATTGATTAAGTAAAAATATTTGTGAAACAACCTAAATTTTACAGATAATAAGATTATTCTACAATACGATATACACCTTGTTCTTAAAATTTGATAAATAGAATAATGGATATTTTCACTTATTATACTTAGAAAATATCCATTACTTAACTTAATTTATTTAAAATCACATAAAAACTTTATTATTTTTTATATTGCTCTTAATTATACTCAAATATCACTCTTTTAATACAAATATAACATTTTTCAACCTTTGTAAAGAATTCTTAAAAATATTTGAAAAAGCTTCTGCAAAATTTTCAACATCACCTTTTTTTAAATACACAAGTATCTCCAAACATACATCAAAACGTGTTTTCAAAATTTCATTATACTCTTTACGAAAGAATCTCTCTAAATAAATTCCAAATATCATATATTGTTTTAAATGCAAAAATGTTTCTTGCAATACGTAAATTTGTGTATAATCTACTATCTTACAAAGTAAAACAAAGTCGGGATAAACCTTACACTCTTCAAAATTATTTTGTAAATATCTTAAGTGAGCTTCTATATCCTCAACATCTATGTAATCTATCTTCTCCTTTAATAAAAGGACTACATCCTCAAGAGTAATCGTAACAAATTCTATAGCATCTAAAAGCAAATTCAATCTTTTAGACCCTTCTTCTGTCTTTATATAATAATCATCATACTCAGAAAAAAGGGTTATATACGTTCCCTTGCCATTAATCGTTTTAGCAATTCCCCATTCATTTAATTTATTATACGCATTTCTAACTGTTGGAAGAGATACACTATATTTATTAATTACCGAAGTAATTGATGGCAGACAATCTCCTATTTTAAGACTTCCTTCAAAAACCTGACAAATTATATCTGAAACAATTAAATCATATAAATAACTATTTTCTAATGATACAGAATTAAAATTATTTGCATATCTACCTTCTGGAACATAATTTTTTATCATCTTAAGTGTAGATTCTCTGCAGTTTTCATACATACAGGTTAATGACTCCTTGAATTTAATGAAATCCCCATTCAGTGCATATGAATAAATTTTTCTTATTTGTTCTATATACTTATTACTAAAAAAATCTACATAACAGTCATCCAAGTTATCGACACTATAAACCATTTTTGAAATCATAGCATCATACTGAATAATATCACAAAAATATTTAATAAGAGAATTATTTGTTTTACTTATTAGTTTCTCTATATATTTTATCCTCTGTTTTCTAAAAACAAAATAGTCAGAACTATCCTCTGTTATACAATCAGTAATCTCATGTAATTCTTGAAAATCTTTAGTTGTAAATCTTTTGATATTGTACACAGCGATAGAAGGAAATATCAAGCTAAAAATCTGATACATCTCTGATACTTGCAAAATCCTCTCATATGATAATTCAGATTCTATTGATTTTTTAGTGTTGTTGATTAAAACTGGTCTACACCCAACCTTTGTTTCTATAAATCCCTTTTCTGACAACATTTTTATTACTTTTTTTATAGTATTTCTTGATACCATATACTCTTTGGACATATTTTGGATGGAATCAAGTCTATCTCCAACAGTAATCTTACCAGTGTAAATTTGTTGAATTATATGTTCAAAAATAATTAGATATTGTGGTTTTTTTTTCATATTTTTCCTCTTTGATAAATTAGATTTATTGCCTTTCATAAACTAGATTTATTTTTATTTAACAAATTAAAGTAGTTGCTTATTTTTTCTTCATAATCTATAATTAATATAAACCATTTATATATATGGTCTAAGTTTTATAATACCATAATACAGTAAAATAGCATATTATATATGACTATAATAAATTAACATGTTATTGTAGTAAATTAATTAGAACAATTTTAAGTGTTTTAAAACTTCAATGAATATATATTTTTTTTTAGATATTATTTATGTTTGCTAATAGAATAACTTTACTTAATTTTACACAATAAATCATATGATACTTAAAATATATAATTATGATACTTGCTATATAAAATTATAGGGATACTCTTTAAACTCTATCTAGCACAAAATATATACAATAAAAAAGAAGGTATCCATATAAGCTCTTTATATGTACCTAAAGAAAAGATGTAAAATCGAGTATATAAAATTTACTCCATTTTAAGTAAATACAATATCATTTTAAAAGAGGATATACTATGAAATACCATATTTTTTTAATCATAACTATTATATTAATAATTGAACTCTGCAATATCTACATATACAAGGTAGCATCTTTTGGAAACAAGAGTATAGCTGTACATAAGAACTATAAATACATATTTATAGTAAAACCATTAACTTTTTTGACAATAATGTTTACAGAATTACCATTACCACTATTTTATATATTGTTTTACATAGTAAGTCACAAATTGCTTTTAATGAACAAAAAAAAATCTAATAGCAATCGTTTTATTCCTAATATAGCAGTAATAAGTTTTTGTATTTTACACCTTATTACTCTAAGTATAATATCTCTTGTTGAAAATACAAGTCTAGATACTATGTTTATAAATAGGACCTATAAGTTAACTAGCATTTTAATTGCTTCTATTTTAGATTTTATCTTATGGTACTCTATAGATAAACTAAAAGAGCACATTTACATAATAACTAAAAATCAAATAGAATTCAGTCTATTTTTAAAGTTTATTTGGTTCACTTTAGGCTATATATTATTTGATAGTGTACAGGTTACATTTTCACCACCAAGTTCTCTAACTTCCTATTTTATAATTGGAAGTAACTTATTATTAACCTTACAACTGATTATATTCATCAATCATATATATTCCATTGAAAAAAACATTTATTTAGAAAAAGAACATAATAGACTAGAAATGATAAAGCAAGAACAGTTATTAAAAGTCAATTTATTAAAGAAAAAAGCTAACATTGACGAATTAACATCAGCATATACTCGAAAATTTGCTTTTGAAAAAATACAGTCTTACATTGATAATAGCTTATTATTTTCATTGGTATATATCGATTTGGACAAATTAAAGACAATAAATGATACATATGGACATTTAGCTGGAGATAATTATATTATTAACTTCTCAAGTATAGTTATTGAAAATTTAAGAACAGACGATATATTTGCTAGAATAGGAGGAGATGAGTTTATAGTTATTATGCCTAAATCTAATGAAAACACAACAAAAGAATTTATGGAGAAAATACGTAAAATTATGGATAATAAGATATCTTTTAGCTATGGTATTGTGGAAGTTCCTAGCGAAAATAAAATGACTATAGAAGAAATTATTAATATTGCAGATGTTAGAATGTACACTGATAAACAAAATAATCATAGAAGGAACAGTAACTAAAATGGATATGTATATAAGCTTACTTATAATTTTACTATGTTTTTCATCTTATTATCTTTATCATTATAATTTTTTTAAATATCTAGACATTGTGATTAGTAAATCTAAAAACAAATATAAAGTATACGTTATATATTCTCTATTTAATTATTTAATCTTTATTATTTGTACTTATTTAAGATTACATCTAATTACAAATTGGACAATTTTTATGTTGGTTTTATTCATACAAATTAAAATAACTTACAAACTCCCCATCATAAAAAACCTTTTTTATTCACTAAACTGCTCTATCATTAGTTTAGCAATAAACATATTTTTTAGGTCTTTAATGTCAATAGTATTAGACATGCCAGCATATTTATTTGATAGTAATTCTATTACAAATATTTACAGAATGTTTTCTATATCATTTAGTTTTATAGTTACAGGGCTATATTTCTGTTATAAAAATCATAAAAATAATCAGATTAGCTTTGAAACAGTTTTAGAAGACAAAAAAAATCTGATTTTTTTATTGAGCCTTATGTTTGTAATGTACTTGTATCTATGTTTGAGTCTATCAATATATTATACTGTTGAAAATGTCTTGATTTCAAAATTATATGGAATCAAGTCTGCCATAATAGTTTTGGTAGGTAACTATATTGCAGAAAGATATAGCTTTAGAATTACTCAAATAAAAAGTTACGATAGTAAAAACCAAATAGAATATGTAGAAAGCTTAAAAACAGAATATGAAATTAATAAATTGAATGATATTGTATATACAGATTTACTGACAGGCTTCTACAATAGACCTTTTGTAAACCAAAAATTATCAGAATGGACATCAAATCACTACAAATTTACTTTATGTTTTGCTGATTTAAACAGCTTAAAACTTGTAAATGATAAATTTGGACATCAATTTGGTGATAAATACATATCCACTACTGCACAAATAGTAAAAAAACTTATAAATATAGAAAATTCCTTACTATTTAGGTATGGTGGAGATGAATTTGTATTCCTTTTACAGAATACAAGTTGTATAGAAGCAGAAAAAATAATGATTAATATCAATTATGAATTATCAAATTTAAGTAATACTTACGAGTATCCTTATGCTCTTTCCATAAGCTATGGGTTAGTTGAGTGGGATGGAATATCTGATATTGAAACTTTAATATCAGAGGCAGATTCTTTGATGTATGAAAATAAGCTTAAAAATAAATCTACTTTAAACTAGGTAATTTAGATATTCTATAAAATATATGTTATAAGGGAGTCCTAGGAATGTCAAAAAGTACAGATTTTGCAAATATTGAATATAGTTTATTAATGAATGCACTAGATGTAAGCGTTAGTAAACACCTATTAGATGAACACTTTACTGTTGTTTGGGCTAATGACCGATATTATGAAATGTTTGGTTATACAAAAGAAGAATACGAAACTCTATTTCATAATCAATGTGACCTTTTTTACAAGGATAATCCAGAAGATTGGAATGAACTTGTAGATATTGTAGTAAAAACGTTTTCTACTGGAGCAAAAAAATATGATTCTGTTTGTCGTATGAAACATCGCAGTGGAAAAAACTTTGGATAAAGTTATTTGGATTTTTAACAGGAGAAATAGTTGATGGATACCCTATTTCATATTCTGTTATGGTTGATATTACAGAACAAATGATGATTAAAATAGAACAAACTTTTACATAAGAAAATACCCACCAAGCTATGGTTTTTCTTACTGCTGTTCGGTGGGTATTAGTAGTATTATGAAATCTAAAAACTTTAAGTATTACTACTTCCGCTAACGCAATCACAAAGGTTGAAAGCTTCAAAGCGAAAATAGGCTTTTTACTCATCAAACGTCACCGTACCTGCCAACCCGTCCACCGTTATCATTTGTCCGCTCTTAATAGTTCGTGTGGCAATGTGTGTAGCCATAACGGCTGGGATGCCATATTCACGTGCGACAATGCTTGAATGGCTAAGAGGACCACCAATGTCCGTTACAATCGCACTTGCAGATGAAAATAATGGTGTCCATGCTGGAGTTGTGGTAACTGCAACCAAAACACTTCCAGGTTGAAAGCTTTCAAAATCTGCTGGACTATTCAGTACACAAGCTGGAGCCGTCACAACACCAGTACTGGTACCAATGCCCGTCAACACAATTTCCCCATCTTTCTGCTTCTGTAGTGCTTGTGATATAGTTTTTTTGTTTTTCTCTGGCAACTTGGATGGTGACACATAACCCATGTATTTTTTAAGTTCAGCTTTTCGAACAGGTATTAACCCGTTCATATCAGATAGAGACTTATTTTTATCCAACTGTTCTATAAGTGCCTCCAATTCCGATTTTGTGAGCCAATAAATATCATCTAAATGTGAAATAGCTCCTCCTCGTATGAATCGTTCTGAGATTTCCTGAAACATACAGCGAATCAGAGGATGCCCCATTCCCATCAAATAAATAGCATTTTCACGCATAGGAGAGGTTTCCTGCGCCCAATGGAGCAACTTAAAAAATAGTTTTTTACGCAATCCACCTATGTGTTGTAAAATCTCTTCTTCTGCATGTTTTCTACGCTTTTCAAACGTGGTCTGGCGTAAAAAAGGACTTTCCCCTTTTCCTTCCACAAATGTTTTTACGGATTCAAAAGTTGGTGTAAGTGTCTCCTGTGGTGTGGAATACGCAAAATCAAATTCATAAGCAGTACGACCAAACTCTTTAAAGTACTTATTGATTCGATTTTTCCATTCTATCCATACTTCCTGTGAAACTCCAACAGGCACAACTGAAGACATGAAATCTTCTGCTATCTTTATTGCAGGACTGTTTTGCAGATAAAGGTTGATGCTGTTATTTTGCTTTACCCATTCTGAAAGACCCCACAACTCCTTTTCCGATTGCAGAGCAATCGTATCAAACCCAAGCAGGAAAACGGAAGTATCCGTTATACCAGCACGGCGAACTGCTCCTTGAAATAATTTTGTAAATAATGTTTCACTGATAGAAGCAGCAGGCAACGTAAGCTGAATCCTTGTGAAATAAATACATGCGGCATAAAATATTGTCTGAATACCCTCCATAATTTGATGGGCGTTCATCGTATGCAGGGGCTTTTCTTCCCATTGTTTAATAGCATCCTCATATCCTTTTCGTGCCGTTTCCCAGCGTGCAACGCTGTTCATAAGTGTCCTACGTAAAGAGCGTGGGGAAAGGGATTTGATAGCAATCAAAAGTGGCTTTGATTTAGCAGAAAGATAAACATATCCATTAATAACCGTGTATGCCCCGTTTTTTGGCAGTAGTTTTTTTGCACTTTTACCAAACATATCTATCCATAAAAGCTCCGATGCACGGTTTACGATTTCAAGACCAAGCGTGGCGAACAAAGGTGTAACAGGATTTGGTAAGTGTTCTGCCAAACTTCCCTTTGTGTATACAACATCCTGTTCTGGCAATACCCATTCCGGTGACAGAACAGTAATTGGACGAGCCTGAACAATGTACAATTTATCTTTTTCCAGTGCCCACTCTACATCCATAGGCATTTGATAATACTTCTCAATTTTCTTTCCAAGCTGTATCAGTTGCATTACCTGATTACGAGTAAGAGCATATTTTTTTCTTAACCTTTCAGGAACCATGGTTTCTTCTGTTCCTTCTGAAGTACGAACCGTCATAATCTCTTTATTTGCCACTTCATACGATATAATTCGTTCGGAGTCCTTATCCACTACGATTGTATCGGGTGTAACTAAGCTAGAAACCACCGCTTCACCAAGCCCCCATGCAGCGTTAATAATCATTTCGCTACGTCTACCATTGATTGGGTTTAACGTAAACATAATACCAGATGAATCGGAAAATGCAAGCTTTTGTACTACAACAGCAAGTGCGACAATCTCGTGCTTTATATTATTCTTCACACGATAAGCAATAGCACGAGCTGTCCATAAGGAAGCCCAGCATCTCTTTACAGCGTCAATAACTTTATCTTCACCTTGTATGTTAAGATAAGTTTCCTGCTGACCTGCAAAAGAAGCGTCAGGTAAATCTTCAGCAGTCGCAGATGAACGGACAGCCACCGATATGTTCCCTAATCCGGCATAAGCCGTTTTAATTGCGTCCGACACTTCCTGTGGCATTTCTCCATTATGGAAAAGCACCCCTATTTTCTTAGATACATCTTCAAGTTGGCTGGTATTATTGGAATCAATACCATCTAGCAGTTTATTAATTCGAGACTGAATATGGTTCGTCTCAACAAAAATCTGGTATGAAGCAGTCGTAACATGAAAACCGTCTGGCACAGGGATGCCTGCTGTCAATAGTTTTGATAAAGACATTCCTTTTCCACCAACAATTTCAATGGTTGCTTGTTTATGTTCCAGTGGCAAGACATAATAAATCATAATCATTCACCTCCATCATTCATAATCCCGTGCAGAAATATATTCATTGTTTCATCCAACATTTTTTCCGAACTATCTGATGGTCGGGACGTGTAGCTGATTGATAACATGGAGTTAATTAACAAACGTGTCACAAGAGCGGTATCCGTTTTGCGAAAGATACCTGTGGTCACACCATTATCAATTACCGATTTTATAATATCTTGATATGCATAACGAGCATCTTTAAGTCTCTTTCGATACTCTTCTTCTAAATAATCAGATTCTGTATTTAACCACATCAGTACAGTTCTATACTGCTCTGGAAATCTAAGATGATTAAGCATGATTTTTCTAAGGCACTGTTGTGGCGAAGGTTCACCATCAATAATCCTATGAACTTGTTGGATAGTTTTTTCTATTTCTTTCTCAACTGCGTATACAACAATCTCGTCTTTCGTTTTGAAAAAATCGTATAGACTTGACTTTCCCATGTTGGCTAAAACTGCAATTTCTCTCATTGATGTTTTTTTGAATCCATTTTCAGCTATGAGACTCAAAGCAACAGCAACTATTTTTTCTCGGCGTTCTGCTTGTTGTTCGGGTGTAAGCACAATTCCTTTTGGCATAAGGCGATACCTCCTTTTAGCGACCACTGGTCGTTTCTTTTTTATTTATCATACAGCGACCATCGGTCACTTGTCAAGGTTAATTTTTTCCATTGTATATGGTACTCGAGATAAAAATGTTCATTTTAGAAATTGCTCTATTTAAGTAGAAATAGGCTTCATCATTAGAAAACAAGACTATAAATTTAAGATATTTATCATGTTCAAATTTCATCAATCTCAAAGTTTAAGATATTTATTAAAAAATAATTACTAAGAAATAGCATATAAAAATTCAAAAAGGAGTTGAACTTAAAATTCAATTACAAAAAATCAAATTTAAGACAACTCCTTTATTTTTTATTTCTATTATTCTTTATCTCTATTTATTACAACTCTCTAACATTTACCACTACTGCCTTAGGTCTAGTCATAGCCTCAATTGAATACTTAACACCTTGAGTTCCCATACCAGATGCCTTTACACCTAAAAATGGGAAGTGGTCTGGACCTCTTTCAGTCTTATTATTTATTTGAACAGTACCAACTTCAAGTTTATCAGCTATATAAAACGCCCTATCAATATCACTTGTAAATACTGATGATTGAAGCCCATACTCTGATTGGTTAGCAATTTCAATTGCTTGATTCATATCTTTAACTCTTATAATTGGAAGTACTGGGCCAAATGGTTCTTCCCAAGCAATCTTCATATCAACATTTACATTATCTAACAACGTTGGATAGAATAAATTATTTTTTCTAACATTACCTGTTATTAACTTTGCTCCTTTATGTAATGCGTCATCAACTAACCCTTGAACAAAATCGGTTGCTTTATTATCTATAAGAGGTGTGATAACTACTTCATCCATTGGATTTCCAATTGTCAACTTCTCTACTAATGGCTTTATTTTTTCCACTAATTTGTCAGCTACACTCTCTTGTACTAGAATTCTCTTTACTGCTGTACATCTTTGCCCTGAATATGAATATGCTCCAGATACTATATTTTTAGCTGCAAAATCTAAGTCTGCATCTTCTAATACTATAGCTGCATCTTTTCCACCAAGTTCCAATAATAATGGCACCATTCCAGATATTTTAGATATATGCTGACCAACTTCAGTACTACCAGTAAAGTTAATAAAATTAATTCCTTTATGTGTTACAACATAATCCCCTATCTCACTACCCCTACCTGTAATAGTATTAAGTACTCCATCTGGTATCCCAGCTTTTCTCATAATTTCTACTACATGAAGTGCACTAATAGCCCCTTGTGTAGCAGGTTTTAATACAACTGCATTTCCACCAATAAGTGCTGGTGCAATCTTTGACATTGATAAATTTACAGGATAATTAAAAGGAGATATAGCTAAAACAGTACCTAATGGAACTCTCGATACATATGACATCTTATTTCTTGTTCCACCAGGAAAGTTATCGCCACTAATAGCTTCACCTTCCATATTTTTTCCTACATCTGCTGTATATCTTAAAAAATCTGCTGTTCTCTCAACCTCTGCCCTTGCAGATTTTATGTCTTTGGCTATTTCAAGTACCAGTATATTAGCTATTTCATCTATATTTTCTAACAGTAAATCAGCAGCCTTATGAAATATATTAGCTCTCTTGTATACAGGCATTTCAGCCCATACCTTTATACTCTCTTTTGTATTTTGGATAACTTCATCTACTTCATGTTTTGTCATAGATTGTACTTTACCAACAAGAGAATTATCTATTGGTGAGTAAATTTCTATTGGTTTTCTTGAATTAGATTCTACCCATTTTCCATTTATTAAATTTTTATATACATTTTCTTTTGTTCTAAGTTCATTAAACATATTTTTATTCCTCTCTCTGATATAACTTTGTGTATTTAAATTATAGCCATTTATTCGTTATGTAAACATTTCTTTTTCTTATAAACGTTTACCTAGAAAAATTTTTTAGAGTTAACGTTTTTTCTACATTTTTCTATTTTGATAACATGCTCGCTTGAAACTTATTCAAATCAAATTTTAATACAAGTCTCATAAATATTCCTCTATATCTAAGGAAGGTTAATATGAGTGAATTAATATAAAAATAAAAGATATAGTTTACAGAATAAATGATAAACTGAATATCACACAAAACTTGTAGACCCTAGTAGTTATATCATGTCGCTTTACTCTATGTTGTCTACAATAGTTTCTATATTTCTAATAATATTAGGTATTAAAATTAAAAAAATCCTTATAGTAATTGCTATTACAACAATTATTGTAAATGTTTTAATAATCTTAGATAGGTAGGTGTATATATGGTAAAATCCTTGAAGACTTTTAATAAAAATTTTAACTTGATGGTATTAGGTCAAATAATATCATTATTTGGTGCATCAATACTTAAATTTGCTTTGTCTTTATACATACTTGATATAACTGGCAAAGCAGAAATATTTGCTACTATACTAGCAGTATCTTCAATCCCAATTATAATATTCTCCCCTATTGGTGGAGCTATTGCTGATATATTCAATAGAAGAAACTTAATGGTTATTTTTGATTTTTCAAGTAGTATTACAGTGTTAGTCTTAGTAATCTTTTTATTTAATAATAGTGGCTCAATATTACTTGTAGGAATTATTATGACCATATTATCAGTTATAAGCACAATGTACCAACCAACAGTTCAGTCAAGTACACCCATGTTAGTCGATAGTGAACATTTAATGAATGCAAATGGTATTGTAGCAGGAGTTGCATCCCTTACAAATATCGCAGGGCCTGTATTGGGAGGTGTTTTGTATGGTATAGTTGGGATTAATGCAATTGTAGTTATCAGTTGTATAAGTTTCTTTATATCTGCAATTATGGAGATATTTATACAAATTCCTTTTATTAAACAAGAGCAAACTAGCAATATTATAAAAACTATATTTACTGATATAAAAGTTGGTATTATTCATATGTGCAAAGAAAATAGGTTTATATTAAAAATACTTTTTTTAGCCATAGCAATAAATTTATTTTTAAGCTCTATGTTAATCGTAGGCATCCCCTATATAGTAAAAATAACTATGGGAGCTAGTAACTTCTTATACGGTCTAGCAGAAGGGGCAATCTCTTTTAGTTCACTAATAGCTGCTGTGAGCATAGGTGTTTTCTCAAAATACCTAAAAATCACTAATTTGCATATTTCCTTTATAATATGTGCACTTATGTTTATACCAATGGCATTTTCAGTCTATCCATTTATGTTAAATACAGGATTTCCAGTTCCGTTTTTAATCTTTATTGTTTCCTCTATGCTAATATTTTTTACAACTACTCTTGCCTCAATATATGTTATAACAATCACACAATTAAAAACTCCAAATGAACTCTTAGGAAAGGTAATGTCAATTCTTTTTGCAGGAACAGCAATTGCAATGCCCCTTGGTCAGGTTATGTATGGTAAACTTTTTGATTTATTATCAGATAGAGTGTACATTATTATACTAGGAGTTGGATTTATTACGTTACTTATAGCATTTGTATCAAAGATAACATTAAGGAACGAAAAGCTTTAAATACAAAGAATTCAGATATAAAAATTTAATTTTCACTAATTTCTGAATTCAAATACAAAATTGTGTATCAGTGTGTTGACGTTTTGGAAATTGATTGATATAATCAATAAAAAATAAACTTTATAAAAATTCAAAATATTCAGCTATAGGAGTGATAAAAATGAGTTACATGCCAACTTTAGAACAAGCATGGGAAATATTAAAAAAATACAATAAGGAAGAATTTCATATAAGACATGCTCAAATTGTCTCTGGTGTTATGAGATACTATGCAAAGGAGTATGACCCTGAAAGAGTAGAATTTTGGGAAATCGTTGGACTTTTACATGACTTAGATTTTGAAATGTATCCTGATGAACATTGTGTTAAACAAAGAGAACTAATGACAGAGCTTGATTTAGATAAATCAATAATAGATTCTACTGTAAGTCATGGATATGGATTAACTGGTTCAGATGTTAAGCCAGAACAATTCATGGAGAAAGTATTGTTTGCTGTAGATGAACTTACTGGTTTAATTGGTGCAGCTGCAATAATGCGTCCTTCAAAAAGTGTTTCTGATTTAGAATTAAAATCTGTTAAAAAGAAATTTAAAGATAAGTCATTTGCTGCTGGCTGTTCTCGAGATGTTATAAGAAGCGGTGCAGAGATGCTTGGCTGGGAACTTGATAAACTTATCCAAACAACTATAGAAGCTATGAGAAGCTTAATTCCAGAAATGGCAATATAGCCCCTCATACATATACCATAGAAGTTACATCTTTGAAGAGCATTTCTCCTTTTGATGCAACTTCTTTTTATATTTTGCACAATAAAAATCTTAAAATTTTGAACTCATTACTTAATACTTCAAACTCACTATAATACTTCAAACTCATTATATGTAAAATCTGTAATAAGTACAACAAATAATATATAATTTATAATAAGTATAAACCCTCTGACTTTAAAAATTTCTCATAAATAATAAATAATTTCAATCTGAACATGTCATTATAGGATTTCATTACATACATTAAATTACATGATTGACTGCTTTCTTCACATTTCTGAGTGGTATAGCAATTTTAACTATAAACTTTTTATTATCATATTCAATTACAACATTGCCACCATACTTATTTACAGCGTTTTTTATACTTTTTATTCCAAGCCCATGAAGAGAACCTTTTTTATCTGTCATAATATCTCCATTTTTATTAGTAATGACTTTATTGACCTTAGTATTTTCCACTCTTATTAGATAAAAATTTTGCATAACATCACCTTTAATACAAATTGCTCTATTACCATTATCAATTTTATTACATGCTTCAATTGCATTATCTAAAATATTTGAAAATATATGACATACATCAACTAATTCAATAGCTTCACAACAACTAAAATTTATTCCTATTTTTAGTTCTATATTATTTTTATCACAGATTTCTTTCTTTTCACTTAATATGGTGTCTAATATAAAATTACCAGTATTAAATAATAACTCATTACTCTGGACTTCCACTTGTAAATTATTTAAATATGAAGTAACATCAATTCCTTTTTTAACCATGGCATTTATACACAATATATGATTTTTCATATCATGATTTAATAATCTAGTTTTTAAATATTTCTTTTCTATATCTTCATAATACTCATTCTCACATTTCAAAATATTTTTAATCATATTATTTTCTACAACTAAAGTATTATATTGCTGTAATTTCTTAGCAATTAAAATTAAGATTATACTTGATATAAGTAATACAACAGAAATCATAATGAATTGACAATTATGAATTAATCTTCCTGATTCTGAATTAAATATGTATTTAAAAATGACAAAAAAAGATGCTATATTAGCGACTATGGGGATAATTATATAAAATAATGACTTTTTATTTATTTCTATATTCCATTTTATCTTTAGTGCTCTATACAAAAACAAAGTTAAAATCAAAAGTATCTTTCCCAATACAATAGACTCAATCCTGTATATATCTCCTGTCACCATCTTGCTCATGTTATCTATAGAATTAAACCAAACTGTTAAAGATATACTTAAGGCATCTGTAGCAATTAGTAACATCCAGTAGATTAGAGATATTAATACAGACTTCATAATCCTCACATCATATGAGATTTTGTAAAATACAATAGTAATTATCACAGATATAATTACTCTTATATTTGGATGTACATCAAAAAAATAAACTATATTAGCAAAAACAACAATCCCTACTATATACAGGTTTATTTTTCTATTAGAAATCTTTTTCTCACTTGTATAGTCTAGCATTTTCTTACAAAGAAACCATTCTATCATAAAGGGTATCACAATGAAAATATTCCAAAATAAGCTTGACTTTATCATAATACTTTCTCCTAATGTATTAATAAATTATTTTTTTATATTTTACGTATAATTTAATTATATACGACTCTACATGTGTAGTAAATAGATTGTCAAAATTATTCCAAATAAGTCCATATTTCTTTTCTTTTTTAATTATATCACTAAATTTACTAAATTGAGCCAAACGTTATATCGCTTTTTTCATTAATAACTATATAAATTTATCTATAAGTAAATATAAAATATATTATTCATAAAACTCTTATATTATTTTCATATAAAATCCTATAAAAATTACAATAAAATCTTTTTTCATACGATATATCTTGATAGGCGAAGTATGTCAAAGTTACAATAGATTATTAAGAAAAGTTACTA
>NZ_JAGWCX010000067.1:0-22565 GCF_020657775.1 Clostridioides sp. ZZV14-6345
TTAGAAGAATACACACTTTATTTTAAAGACCCAGACTTTCTAAATATAATACAGTTATTTTTAGAAAGTCTATTTCCTTTAATGAGCCATTTAATAATATTACCTGTTTTTTATATACACTATTATAATAATATATTATTTACAAACCCAGTCTTATTTCATTTCATTCTTCATTTGCTTCTCTAATTCTTTAGAAAATTTCTTTTGTTCATATCTTTCCATCATCTCATCTTTTTTCATTTCTAAGTTTACCATAGCACCTTGTGCATCATCCTTTAAATCCTCAGCTGTATTTTTCATAACATACGCTGTCTTTTTAACACCATCTTTTAAATCTTCTTTCATATTTTTCATATCTCTTTTTAATCTGTCCATTAAAACTACCTCCTCTGTAAATATGATACTTCCTATATTTATTTTCCCCAAAGTATATATATTTATTTGCAATATCAATTATAATTTTTAAGTCATTAAATGTAATTTAAAACTATCTAAATATATAAATTTCAATAAATTAAATATTTTTTATTTCAAAATAAAAATAACACCAAACATAGATTATATGTTTAGTGTTATTTTTTAAATTCATAGTAACTTAATTGTTGGGTTACCATAATGATGACTTATATGGAGGATGTAAGGAAAATCTCATCATTATAGTTTGGTGTATTTTATGGTTTAAAACTTCTTTTATTTATATTTATATAATACATTTTTAGTATGAATTTTTTGTGATTTTAAAATGAACTATTATTGAAAGTTATATATTATCTGTATAAATAAATCAATTTTTAAATTCGACTGTGAATACTACAGAGTTTTCTTTATTTTTTATACTATAATCAAATCCATGACTTTTAAAGATTTGACTTACTATATAAAGTCCAAGCCCACTTCCTCCAGTTTTTCTTGAACGAGATTTTTCTATTCTATAAAATGGATTAAATATCTCTTCTAAATAACGTTTCTCTATAGTTACACCAGTATTTTCAATTTCTAAAACTACTCTTTGATTATAAGTCTTTTTATTTACTCGTTTATTTTTATCATAAAGACTAATTATAAGCTCCGAGTCTTCAGGAGAATATTTTATGGCATTATTTATTATATTGTTAATTGCCTTAGTTATTCTCTCTTGGTCTGCTTTAATTTCTAGATTTTCTTCTATTTTTAAAACAGTTTTCATATGTTTTTCTTCTATTAAAAATACCTGTCTTTTTACAAGTCTATTTAATAGTTCGCTTATATTTATTGATACCAATTTCAAATCTTTTTCAAGTATTTCTGATTTTGAAACCTCTATCATTTCATTTACTAAATCTTTTAATTCTTGTGTACATTCATACGATTTTTTCAGATAAGTATCCCTATCCTTATACTTACCTACACTGTAAATCATACCTTCAATTTGACCACTTATTATTGTTATTGGAGTTTTTAGCTCATGTGATATTGTAGCAACAAAATCCTTTCTTCTATATTCCTGTTCTCTCTCACTCTCTATTATATTTATAAGAGGTTTCGTTATTACGATTGAATATATATATGCTCCAATAATAGCTATCAATATTGCTATTGATATGATGTATGGCATTAATTTTCTTATAACTTCGTTTGCTTCATCAATTGGTTGTAGTGGCATAACGAGTTCTAAAGTATATGGCCCATCTTTTGCATCTTTGGTATATATAGGTATAGATGTTCTATACTCATCCTCAAGGCTATTAATCATGTACTTACTATATCTTAAAATAACTACTTCATTTTTACCATATACAATTTTACCTTGGCTATCTTTTAATAAAATAGCTAAATTTTGGTCTTTAGCCATATAATAAAGTCTTTCTTCTAAAGTATATGTATCAAAATGAATTGAACTATCTACTAAAGACTTTAAACTTTCTTGAAGAGATTCAATTTTATACTCATGATAATATGATGGCAATAAAAAATACAAAATTAGATATATTATTAAAGCTAATGCTATTAATAATGATGTTGTTATTGAAAATAACTTATACTTTATACTTAACTTTTCCCATTTATCAAATATCCTTCTCAAGTGTATATCCTATTCCTTTTACAGTTTTAATATATGGTAATAATATTTTTTTTCTTATATTTTTTATATGTGCATCAACAATCCTAGTATCTCCATAATAGTCATAACCCCATATACTATCCAAAAGACCTTCTCTAGTTATAACCTGCGGATACTTTTCTATCAAAGCTTTTAATATATTAAACTCTTTTAGTGTAAGTTCTATAGGTTCTCCATCTATCTCTGCGATATATGTGTTTAAATCTAATTTTAATTTTTCAAAAACTATAAATTTGTCATTTATGGTTTTATTGCTTCGCCTTAAAATTGCTTCTACTCTTTTTATAAGAAGATTAAATGAAAATGGTTTTGTTATATAGTCATCACATTCTAAATCAAACCCTTTAAGCTGGTCCCCTTCATCATTCAAAGCAGTCAAAAATATAATCGGAACACTTGATGACTTTCTTATCATTTTACAGACTCCATAACCATCTAGATTTGGCATCATTATATCTAATATTACTAAGTCATAACTTCCTTGCTTAAACTTTTGTATACCTTCCAGCCCATCATTTGCTGTATCAACTTGATAACCTTCTGCGCTTAGAAATTCTGATATTAATTCTTGTATATTAGAATCATCTTCAATTACAAGTATTGATGAGTTCATTCTATCAATCCTTTCTATTTTATTTAAAATTTTCTATATTATTTATATTTTATATTATTGTTATGAATTTTACATGAAAAAAGAGCTATCTTAATTTGTAAATTAATCCTTTTAATTTTAAAGATAGCTCTTTAGATACATTTTATTTAATTTATTAATCTAATCTCTCTTATATGCCTTGAAGTTTTTAAGTCTAAGTGCATTTGAAACAACTGAAACTGAGCTTAAACTCATGGCTGCTGCTGCAATCATTGGGTTTAATAGAGGCCCTCCAAATACATATAATAATCCTGCTGCTACAGGTATACCAATCGTATTATATCCAAATGCCCAGAATAGATTTTGTTTTATATTTTTTATAGTTTCATGACTAAGTTTAATTGCTGTTGGAACATCCATTAAGTCACTCTTCATAAGTACTATATCAGCAGACTCAATAGCCACATCTGTTCCACTTCCTATTGCTATTCCTATATCTGCTTTTGCAAGAGCTGGTGCATCATTTATTCCATCTCCTACCATTGCAACAAACTTCCCTTGATTTTGTAGTTTTTCAACTTCTTTGGACTTATCTTCTGGTAAAACCTCTGCTAAAACCATGTCTATACCTACTTGACTTGCTATAGCATTTGCAGTTTTTACATTATCTCCAGTTACCATTGCAACTTTTATTCCCATATCATGAAGAATTTCTATTGCTTTTTTACTACTTTCTTTAACTACATCTGCAACTGCAATTATTCCTGATAAATTTCCATCTACAGCTATATACATAGGTGTCTTACCCTGACTTGCCAGTACATTTGATTTTTCCTCTAAATCACCTAGTTTTATATTATTGTCATTCATAAGTTTTCTATTTCCAAGCAATATATTTTCATTATTAATAGTAACCTGTATACCAGCACCTGGTATAGCTTTAAAATTATCAACTTTCTCAAATTTTATATTCTTTTCTTCTCCATACTTAACTATTGCTTCTCCAAGAGGATGCTCTGAACCTTTTTCTGCACTTGAAGCAATCTTAATAAGATATTCTTCTTTAACATTATTATTTAATACTATATCTGTTACTTTTGGCTTTCCTTCTGTTATAGTACCTGTTTTATCAAATATTACTGTATTTACCTTATGAGCAGATTCTAGTGCCTCTCCACCTTTTATCAATATTCCATTTTCTGCTCCCTTTCCAGTTCCAACCATTATAGCAGTTGGTGTTGCTAATCCTAGTGCACAAGGACAAGCAATTACAAGTACTGATATAAATATAGTAAGTACAAATACTATATCTTTTCCTCCTATTAAAAACCACAATAATGATGCAACTACTGCTATTGCAATTACTATTGGTACAAAATATCCAGATACAGTATCTGCAAGTTTAGCAATAGGAGCTTTTGTACCTTGAGCATCTTCCACTAACTTTATTATCTGAGCAAGGGCTGTATCTCCACCAATTTTTTCAGCCTTAAATTTAATAACACCATTTTTATTTATACTAGCTCCTGTCACTTTACTTCCAACGTTCTTTTCTACTGGTATACTTTCACCAGTAAGCATTGATTCATCAACTGATGTATACCCTTCTATTACAACTCCATCTACAGGTATTTTAGTTCCTGGTTTTACTAATAGTATATCTCCTATCTCTACTTCTTCTATAGGAGTTTCTACTTCTTTACCATCAACTAACACTATTGCAGTTTTAGGTTGTAGTCCCATAAGTTTTTTAATTGCTTCTGATGTTTTTCCTTTTGATTTTGATTCTAAATATTTACCAAGTAAAATGAGTGCTATTATTATTCCTGCACTTTCATAATACAACTGATGATGGTGCATACCTTGAATTTGTCCATTTGCTATTTGTATTGTTGTGTATAAGCTATATAAAAATGCTGCTAATGTACCTATTGCAACTAAAGAATCCATATTCGGACTTAAAGAAAAAAGTGCTTTAAATCCATTTATATAGAATTTATAACCAGCTATCATTACTGGTATTACTAATATTAATTGAATTAATGCATAATTAAAAGTATTTGTCATAGGATTTATAATTTCTGGCAAAGGCCATGGCCCTATAGGTTTTATTATCATAGGTCCCATTGCTATATAAAACAAAGGTACTGCAAACACTATTGCAACTATAAATTTAACAAATAAAGACTTCATCTCTTTTTCTTTTCTTAATTTATCTTCATCCACATCAATTTTATTTTTTATATCTTCTATTGGTTTATACCCAGCTTTTTCAATAGCTCCTTTTATTTGAGATAATTTCACTTTTGATGGGTCATAGTCTATATTAGCTTTATCTGTTGCAATATTTACACTAATACTTTCTACTCCATCCAATTTTTTTACCACTCTCTCTACAGCTTTTGCACAAGCTGCACATGTCATTCCATCAATTTTCAAATCAATTTTTTTATTACTTTCTTCCTTTATAATTCCATACCCTGCTTTTTCTACAACTTGCTTTATATCATCAAAACTAACTTTAGAATTATCATATTCTATCTTAAGTTTTTCAGTAGCTATATTTACACTTTGGTCATATACTCCATCCATTTTCTTAGTTACTCTTTCTACTGCCTTAGCACAAGCTGCACATGTCATCCCTGTAATTTTATAATTTTCTACCACTTTATTTGAACTCATAATTAAACCTTCCTTTCTTTCAATATATTTTCAACCAATTTGTAATTTTTTACTTTGTTATGTAATATTGATAAATTATTTATTTAGAAATCTATATTTCTATTATACCCCCTATAGGTATAGTTAATCAATATTTTTTTAATAAATAAATTTATTAGTTATATTTATTTGTATTTACTAGAAAAGTATACTCATAATTAAATATATAAATAAAAATAGAGCATATAAATTGTTTAATACTCATACAATTTACATACTCTATTTATTATAACTTATATTTTATTTATAATTTATTCTTTACATGCTTCAAAAAATTCTGCTTCTGTTTCTTTTATTTCAAGCTCATTGTCTATTATTCCAACAGCTTCTTTTTTAAATGCTCTACATTGACCAATACAGCCAGTCTTTACATTTTCTTCTCCAACTAAAGTTTTTAACTTATTTACATCCACATTTGAACAGTTTGGACATACTCTTATCATATTTAAGTTCCTCCTAATTAATGTCTAGTTAATATCTTTATACCCAAATATAAACTTTATAAAAGTTTTTTTGTTATAAATTATTACCATTTATTACATTTTTATCCTATTTTCAATATTGCATATACACTGTGTACATTATCAATATTACATGTATGGTGGTATCTGTTGTTTTCTCGCTATTTCTAATTCCTTAATTTCTAAAGACTTAATCACATTTACTTTATAGTTTTCTTTAGACTTTATATATAAAACATCTTCTGTCTTTTTACCTTCAATAAATTTATAAGACCAGTTAAGAAGTTCATCAAAGTTATCAACTTCTTCTTTTACGAAAATGTCACTTTCACTTGAAAAGTATTTAATTATTATTTTAGTTACTTCCAACATATATCACCCTTTGCTTTTCTATTGATACTTTCATCTATAAGGTTATTATTTGTATTAAAAAAAATTTTAAACAGAATAAATTTTACATATAAAACTAACATTTTTATCCAATTTAAACTAGATTAATACATTTTAATATATTCCTCCTTGTACCTAATAATATATTGTGCTATAATTAATAAGTTATTTTAATCGAAGGGAGCAACAAAAATGTCACAAAAACATAAAATTATAAATATCGCAGTTATAGCCCACGTTGATGCTGGAAAATCAACATTGGTTGATGCTTTCCTTTCTCAAAGTGGTGTTTTTAGAAAGAACGAAGTAGTTAAAGACTGCGTTATGGACAGTAACGACCTTGAAAAAGAAAGAGGCATAACTATATATTCAAAAAACTGTGCAATAAATTATGGAGATTACAAAATAAATATAGTTGATACTCCAGGACACAGCGACTTTTCATCTGAAGTTGAACGTGTTATGAAAACTGTTGACACAGTTATTTTATTAGTTGATGCTAGTGAAGGCCCAATGCCTCAGACTAGATTCGTATTACAAAAATCTTTAGAGTTCGGTTTAAAACCAATATTATTCATAAACAAGATTGATAAAAAAGACCAGAGAGCGGAAGAAGTAGTTAATGAAGTTTTCGATTTATTTGTAGACTTAAACGCAACAGATGAACAATGTGAATTCCCTATAATATATGGTATTGCTAAACAAGGTATAGCTAAACTTGAAATGGATGATGATAGCGAAGACCTTTCTCCTCTATTCAAAACTATTGTAAATCATGTTGAAGCTTATCCTAATTACGATAATGAACCTCTGCAGTTTCAAATATCAGCTCTTGCGTATGATGACTACGTAGGTAGACTTGGTATAGGTAGAATTTACAAAGGTACTCTTAAAAACAATACACAAGTTGCTATATGCAGAGAAAGTTCTGTTGTATCTAAAGGAAAAGTATCAAAACTTTCTGTATATGAAGGTCTAAAACAAGTTGAAGTTGATGAAGCTACTAGTGGAGAAATAGTTGTTATAGCTGGTATTCCTGATATATCTATAGGAGAAACTATATGTAATTTAGATAATCCACTACCTATGGAGATGATAAAAATAGAGGAGCCTACTCTTTCTATGAACTTCTTAGTAAATGACTCTCCATTTGTTGGAAAAAGTGGAAAATTCGTTACAACTAGACACTTAAAAGACAGACTTGAAAAAGAACTTGAAGTAAATGTTGGTCTTAAAGTTGAGCCTCTTGATACTACTGATGGATACAAAGTTTCTGGACGTGGAGAACTTCATTTATCTATACTACTTGAAAATATGAGACGTGAAGGTTATGAAGTTGGTGTTTCTAAGCCTGAAGTTTTAATGCATAAAGAAGATGGAAAACTAATGGAGCCAGTAGAAAGAGTTGTTGTAAACTGTCCTGAAGTTTATTCTGGTACCATTATAAATGAATTGAACATGAGAAAAGGTATGATGGAATCCATGTCAATAGAAGGAGACTATGTAAAAATAGAATTCTTGGCACCTACTCGTGGTCTTTTAGGATATAGAAGTGAATTTATAAATGCTACTCGTGGAGAAGGTACTTTAGTTCGTTCATTTGAAAAATTTGAAGAATTCAAAGGAGAAATACCTTCAAGAGGAAATGGGGTTCTAATAGCACAAGGACCTGGAGTTACTATGGGATATTCTCTTAATGCTTTAAGTGATAGAGCTGTAATGTTTGTAGACCCTGGTGTAGAAGTTTATGAAGGTATGATAATTGGTATGAATTCTAGAAAAGACGATATGGTAGTTAATCCTTGTAAAAACAAGAAAATGAGTAACGTACGTGCTTCTGGTTCAGATGATGCTATAAAATTATCTCCTCCTAGAATATTTACGCTTGAAGAAGCTCTAGAATTTATAGAAGATGATGAATTAGTTGAAATTACACCTGATTCTATAAGACTTAGAAAAAGATTTTTAAATGAACATGATAGATTGAGATATAACAAATCTAGACAAGGTAAATAAAGCATATATTTATATATAGTTACTAAAACAGCCATATAATGCTGAAAGATGTATTTCAGTTTATATGGCTGTTTTTATTTAAAAGTTATTATTTATTCAACATTTATATAATTAGCTGCTTGAACGGCTGCAATAGCTCCATCTGATGCTGCTGTTATTATTTGACGTAAAAACTTAGTTCTACTATCTCCTGCTACATATACACCTTCTACTGATGTTGTACAAGACTCATCTGAAATTATATATCCACCTTCATCCAAATCAAGAACATTTTCAAACATTTTATTATTAGGTTTAAGACCTATCGCAATAAAAATGCCACTCACATCTATAGTTCTTTTTTCTTCAGTCTTTAAATTTTTTACTTCGATTTTTGATACAGTCTTTTCTCCTTCTATTTTTTCTACAGCATGACTGTAAAGTATCTCAATATTTTTTCTTGCCTTCACAGATTTCTCCAATACTTCTTCACCTCTAAAACTATCTCTTCTGTGAATTAAATACACTTTTGTACAATTATTGGCTAAAAATAAAGCATCTTCTAGTGCAGTATTACCACCACCTACTATAGCTACTTCTTTGTCTTTAAAAAATGCTCCATCACATGTGGCACAATAAGATACTCCCCTACCTGTAAATTCTTGTTCTCCTACACAACCTAATTTACGTCTTTCAACTCCATTTGCAAGAATAACAGCCTTTGCTTTATGTTCTCCTGAAGAAGTCTTTACAACTTTTACTTTTTCCTCTAGATTTATCTCTTCAACCTCATCAAACTGAATATCAACACCTTGAGCAACTGCTTGATTATATATATTATTAGAAAATTCTACCCCAGAAATCTTTTGAACTGCTGGATAATTTTCTACCTCAGATGTACTTGCAACTTGACCTCCATAAATATTTTTTTCAAATACTGTAACGCTTAGTCCTGCTCTCATAGCATAAATTGCTGAAGTTAAACCTGCTGGTCCAGCACCAATTACAATGATATCTACCATAACATTTACCTCTCTTTATATTATTATTTCTTATATATTATTCTCTTTATTCTTATACTTTACTATTATTATCCATATATACTATAAACAAAACATTATTTTTTATTAGTGGACAAAAAGTATTAATTTAAGAGTTAATACCCATTTTTTCCAACAATCCCCAAGAATTTTGATTATCTGGGTCACAATTAGCATAAATTCTATGGATTCCGCTCTGAAATGATAATTCAATTAATTTTTCACAACTTTCCTTCGTGTATCCCTTTTTCCAATAGTTTTTATTAAAAACAAATCCAATTTCCAATGAATTAAAATCCCTTTTTCCAAGATATACATTACCAATCATTTTATTAGTAGATTTCAGTTCAACTGCTATCATTTCATCAGTTGAAATTCTCCACTCCAAATTATCTTTAACCTCTTCAATTGTCATAGGTTTATATGGTTCAAATTCTAGAACTTCAGGATTTGACAAGTATTCAAACAAATCCTGTAAATCACTTTCTATATATCTTCTCAAAATCAATCTGTCAGTTTCTGCCATCATCACTTTACTATCCATAACCCTTCTCCTTCAAACTTTGATTTTTTACTAAGTATTCTTCAACTTACTATATGCAATACACAATATTTTCTTAAACCTAATATTTAAACGTCTATCAGGCAAATGTGAACATATAATTATAAAAATTTTAATAAACCTTTATTTCAATATAAGCATTATTTTTTATTAGTTAATTTTATTTTACATATATATAAAAAAACTGTAAATAAAAATTAACTTTTATTTACAGTTCTTACTTATTTATATAATTTAAAACCTTATTGGTTATCATTTACAGTGTCTTCTAATATATTGTTCTCTGATATATATGATAGAACTGAAAGTCCATACATAACCAAAACTAATGCTGCTGTTATAAGTACTATTCCCATATTTAATACCTCCTTTTATTTACAGTATACTATTATTATGTGAAATACTTATGAATTTAATTTGAACATATCTGTAATTTTACATTAACAATTTCTTCAAATTAAATATTATTAATTATATACTTTTGTTAAATCAATTATGATTAATAGTTTAAATATTAACACTATTTGCTTATGTTTATATGATATACCATATAATTACATTTTTCAAATTAAAGTTTTGTAAACTTTTTTTGTAATATAGTGTAGTATAAAATTGTAATATTACAGATATGTAACAGTTCTCTTCTTATTACTTTGATTAAAAACAGCTTCATAATTATGAAATTTCAAATTTTTAAGAATTAAAAAGGTTAAAAAAATATTTTTCTAAAACTCAATTTGATTACAATTTTTTTACAATTTAAAAAATATTTTTTCCATATTTTTATATTAATACTTGACTTTGTCTGTTTTATAATCTAGAATAATTAATAATATTAAGAATATTGAAAAGCATTGATTAGGAAGAGTAAATCTGAGTCGGTTACCAGAGAAGGAAACTACTAGCTGAAATGTTTCCCTAACTAGAAAGATTGAAAACTACCTAGGAGCTTCTATCTGAAGTTATCTTATTGATTTTAGTAGGAATAGACGTTTTTATTACTTGCGTTAAAGTATCAAGTGGATTTTTTTAAATCAATTTGGGTGGAACCGCGGGAAACAGATTCTCGTCCCTTTTCTAGGGATGAGGGTCTTTTTTTATTACCTAAATTCAGTTTTTAAAATATTTTGTATCTAACTCAATTAGCTAATTAAAAATTTCAAATATATGGAGGGTTATAAAAATGTATTATTCAAGTACAAGAAGCACCGAAGAAAAAGTAACTGCATCACAAGCAATAATAAAAGGAATTTCAAATGATGGTGGTCTTTATGTCCCAAGTAAATTTCCAAATGTAAAAAATGAACTTATAAATTTAGTAAATTTAACGTATTCTCAGATAGCATTTTTTGTACTTAGTAAATTTTTATGTGATTTTACTGAAGATGAAATTAAAGATTGTATAGAAAATGCATATGATGAAAAGTTTGATTGCAGTAGTATAGCTCCATTGAATAAGGTAGATGATACTTATTTTCTAGAATTATACCATGGACCAACTTTAGCGTTTAAAGATATGGCACTTACTATAATGCCTCATCTTCTTAAAACATCTATCAAGAAAGATAATTTAGATAAAGATGTTGTGATTCTTACTGCTACATCTGGAGATACAGGAAAGGCTGCACTTGAGGGGTTTAAAGATATAGATAAAATAAAGATAATTGTATTCTTCCCAGAAGATGGTGTAAGTCCAGTACAAAAACTTCAAATGAAAACTCAAACTGGAAAAAATACATATGTAGTTGGTATAAAAGGAAATTTTGATGATGCACAATCTGGTGTAAAGAAAATTTTCTCTGATAAAGAATTTAATCAAAAATTATTGGATAATAATTATATATTATCTTCTGCAAATTCAATTAATATAGGAAGACTTCTTCCACAAGTTGCATACTATTTTTATTCATATATGAAATTAGTTGATAATGATGAGATACAGTTAAATGATGAAATAAATTTTGTTGTCCCAACTGGTAATTTTGGTAATATTCTAGCTGGATATTATGCTAAAAAAATGGGTCTTCCAATAAACAAATTGATATGTGCATCAAATGATAACAATGTTCTTTATGATTTTTTTAAAACTGGTGTATATGATAAAAATAGAACATTGAAACTAACAACTTCTCCTTCTATGGATATATTAATCTCTAGTAATTTAGAACGATTACTGTTTGAAATATCAAATAGAAATACTGCTATTGTAAACAGACTACTATCAGACCTTAATGATAAGGGCGTTTACAAAATAAATGAGGATATGGAAAAAAATTTAGTTTCATTCTATGGAGAATATTCAAATGAAGAAGAAGTTAAAAACACAATAAATAATGTATTTAAAAATTATAATTATTTAATAGATACTCATACTGCTGTTGCATACAATTGTTATGAAAAATATAAAAAAGAAACTTGTGATAACACAAAAACTGTTATTGTAAGTACTGCAAGTCCATTCAAGTTTTCTGAAGATGTTCTAAAGTCTATAGATTGTAATTTTGAAAACCTTGATGACTTTGCTATAATTGATAGATTATCAAGTATTTCTAAAATAGATATACCAAAACCTATTAAAAATCTTAAAAATGCAGAAATACTACATAAAGATATTTGTGAAAAAGATGAATTAAAACTAGCTATAAAAAAATTCTTAAAGGTATAGGTGATTATTATGTTAGAGATTATAGTTCCTGCAACAAGTGCTAATATAGGTCCAGGATTTGATTGTCTTGGAATTGCATTAAATATATACAATAAATTTTATGTTGAAGAAATTGAAAGAGGTCTTGAAATAGAAGGCTGTGAAGATGATTACAAAACTGAAAATAATTTAGTTTATACATCTATGAAGTACTTTTTTGATAGAGTTAAACCAGACAAAATACCTACTGGTATCAAAATAAAATTTCAAAGTGAAATACCTATTTGTAGAGGTCTTGGCAGTAGTGCATCTTGTATAGTGGCTGGTGTTATAGCTGCAAATGCTCTATCAGATGCTAATTTAGATAAATGTCAATTACTAAATATAGCTTCAGAAATAGAAGGTCATCCAGATAATGTTGCTCCTGCTATTTTAGGAAATATGATTGTATCTGTTACTGATAATGAAAATATACACTACGATATTATAGAAATTCCTAATGAACTTAAATTTTGTGCAATGATACCTAATTTTAAACTATCAACTGAAAAAGCTAGAGGTGTTTTACCAAAGGAAATACCATATTCTAATGGTGTATTCAATGTCAGCAGAGTTGCTTTACTGGTATCTGCTCTACTGAACAAAAACTTTGACCTTCTTAAAGTAGCTTGTCAAGATAAATTGCACCAAGATTATAGAGGAACTTTAATTGAAAATTACAGTGATATTGTTAAAAAATCTGAGCAATTAAATAGTATTGGAGTATTTTTAAGTGGAGCTGGACCTACTATAATGTCTTTAATAAAAGAAAATGATGATAATTTTATAGATAATATGAAAGCTTATCTATCAAAATTAAAATCTGATTGGGAAATAAAAGAGTTATGTTGTGATTCTAATGGAGCCGTTTTAAATATCATATAATTATCGTCTCATATAATAAAATATAACTACTCTTTTATTATAATTTGTAGTATAATAATTAGGACTAGGTAATAATATTAAGTATTATAATCTAGTTCTTTAAACATGTTTACATTGAGGAGGGATTATCATAAAAGAGTTAATAATTAGAGATTTAGTTGCAAAAGTTCCTATAATTCAAGGTGGAATGGGCGTTGGTATATCTAGATCATCACTAGCTGGTGCAGTTGCTAAGCTTGGTGGTATTGGTGTGATTTCTGGTGTTCAAATTGGATATGACGAGGAAGATTTTGAAACTAACACTATAAATGCAAATTTAAGAGCTATAAAAAAACATATTTCCAAAGCTAAAGAAATCTCAAATGGTGGTATTATTGGTATTAATTTTATGGTAGCTATGAAAGAATACGAAACATATGTAAAAGAAGCTGTTAAGGCTGGTGTAGACCTTATAATATCTGGAGCTGGATTGCCTAACAAGTTACCATCATTGGTAAAAGGAAGTAATGTGAAAATAGCACCTATAGTTTCAACTGCAAAAGCTGCTAGTGTAATTTTAAAAATGTGGGATAGAAAAGAGAAAACTACTGCTGACTTAATAGTTGTCGAAGGTCCAAAAGCTGGTGGTCACCTTGGATACTCTAATGAGGAACTTGATAACATAGATTCTATAGACTATGATAAGGAATTTGTTGAAATTTTAAAAGTTGCAAATACTTATGGAGAAAAATTTGGCAGAAACATTCCAGTTGTTGCTGCTGGTGGTATAACTTCTAGTAGTGATGTTAAGAAGTATATAGACATGGGAGCAAGTGGTGTACAAGTTGGTACAAGATTTGTTGCTACTTATGAATGTGATGCACATGAGAACTTTAAAATGGCATACATAAATGCCAGTGAAGAAGATGTCCATATAGTTAAAAGCCCTGTAGGTCTTCCTGGACGTGCTATAAGAAACAAATTTATAGAAGAAGTTAAGATAAATCGTCCAGAAATAAAGAAATGCTATAATTGTTTGATTCCTTGCAATCCAAAAAAGACACCTTACTGTATTTCTCAAGCTCTAATCAATGCAGTTAAAGGTGATGTTGAAAATTCACTTTTATTTTGTGGAAATGACGCCTATAAGATTGATAAATTAAGCACTGTTGAAGATGTTATCAATGAATTAATTTCTGAATTATAATTTAAAGAAATATAAACTAAAATTTTATCAAGCTAAGGAATTTAAATATGTTATTGATTAATCCTTATTAACATATTTACTTCCTTAGCTTTTTTGTGTTAATCTCTTTTTATAGATGTTTTATTCAATAAAATGTAATATTGGTCTTATATCTAATCTTCTTTTACAAGTACATTAGTTATTTCAGCTATATATAAAGTGTGGTAATCTTTTTGTGGATACCATCTTCCATCTATACCCTCAGCAATAAAGCATTGAGGTTCCAGTTTCTGGCTATACATTTTTTTGCATATAATTGCCATATTAGCTTCTTTAAAGTAAGGTGTATTATTTAAGTGCTCTATATTAAATCCAATCTGTGATATCTTATCCTCTTCTCTACCAGATACTTTCCCACAGTATGAAAGCTCTTTACGGAAATCTTCATCAAAAAAAGTGAGAGAAAATTTATCTGTATTATCTATAAATTCCTTAGTATAACGTTGTGGTCTTATTACTACAAAAACAACATCTTTTCCCCACATAACCCCAAGACCACCCCAGCTAGCAGTCATTGTATTTACTTTTCCTTCATTTTCTGCTGTTATAAGTGTCCAATCTTTACCTATCAATCCAAATGGATTGTTTTTAATCTCTTCTGCCATAATTTCTTTAAATTCACTCATATCTCTGATTAACCTCTCATTCTCTTATATTTATAAGACTTTTATTCTCGTTATAAATTATAAATAAAATTTATTTTCGAAAATAAAATTCCTTTTATTAAATATATTATTGTAAACAAGTAAATATATAGATACACATTTATTTTTTTAATATATTTAATATTTTCACTCAGAATATATATATTCTTTATTTAAATTAAATATAACTGCTATGTTTTGCATGTAAATTATGGCAAAAATATTATTCAATCAAATCAAAACTTGATTTATATACTTGGAAAAGGTATTATATTAAAGAGTGCTTAAAATATGCATTTCGTAAATAGGTATATAAAATAATAAACAAGGAGAGTGATGGGCAATGGATACTAGTCCGTTGCGGAGAGAATTTTTTACATTTTCATCACTTAATAATATCTAAAATCAAAACTAATACATATATTCAGTTATATAAATTAGTTAATTAATAGATACTATTAAATGATGAGATTTATATAAAACTGAATAAAGGATGTGTTGCCATGATAAGATACTACAAAACTATAGATTCAAAATTAGAGAAACTTAGTTTTTTTGAAGATGGCTGTTGGATAAATCTTGTTGAACCTAATCATAGTGAAATCAACGAAATTTCTAATTTATTAAATATAGATGTAGAAAGCATAGAATCTGCACTAGATGAAGAAGAGCGCTCAAGAATAGATGTTGAAGACAATCATACTCTTATACTTATAGATATACCAGTAGACGAAAGTGACTCTAATTCTTCTCATTATACTACAATACCTTTGGGTATTATACTAACTAAAGAAGCTATTGTAACAGTTTGCAATGCACAAACTAAAATTTTAAATGACTTTATAGTTGGTCATATTAAAGATTTTTTTACATTTAAAAAGACTCGCTTTTTACTTCAAATTCTTCACAAAAATGCAGCTTATTACTTGCATTACTTAAGAAAAATAAATAAAATGACAATCATAATAGAGCGAGAAATTTACAAATCAATGAAAAACAAAGAATTAGTTCAATTATTGGAATTAGAAAAGTCTTTGGTATACTTCTCTACTTCACTAAAATCTAATGAACTTGTTTTAAACAAAATGGTTAGAACTGCTGGTATAAAGAAATATCCAGATGATGAAGACCTATTAGAAGATGTTATAGTCGAAAATAGACAGGCTCTTGATATGGCCAAAATATATGGAGATATATTGAGTAGAATTATGGATGCTTTCAGCGCAATTATAAGTAATAATCAAAATAATGTTATGCAAATTTTGACAGTAGTTACACTAATTTTCTCAATACCTACAATAATATCAGGATTCTTTGGTATGAACGTTGTTAACATGCCATTTTCCAATAACCCAAATGGATTTTGGATAATACTTCTTATTACTTCTATAATATGTATAGTGATTACATTTTTCATGTCAAGAAACAAGCTATTATAAAATATTAATAAAAAAGCCATTAGAATTAATTGATTTTCATTTATTCTAATGGCTTTTTTATATTTAAATCTATATAATCTTATAATGCTTTTTTAATTATCATGTTCTTCATCTATAATCATTTCAGTTTCAAGTCCTTCTAACATTGAATCTAAACTTTCTTTTATATTTAGTATATAAATTGGTACATACTCTTCTTCATCTACTACCTCTTCTTGCAATTTAAATGGAGGAATTAATACTTCATCGAAGTCTATATTTAAATTAGGAAATCCTTCTACTATCTCTTCACAATTATCGTATTCTTCATTGGCTAAAGAAGTATACATGTCTAGACTCTTTTTGTAATAAAGACCTGCAAGCATATACTCACACTTCTTACTTCCATATTTAATACCTTCCTTATAATATTTCTCGGCTTCTGCATCATCATTTAATTTTAAATAAATTTGTCCTAAATTATATATAGATTCAACACAACCTTGTGCTCTAGCCTTTTCATACCAAAATTTAGAATTTACATAATCTTTATAGAACATGTCATAAATTAATCCTACCATGTGTTGAGCATACACATTATTCTCATTAGCAGGTGTATCAAACATCATTTTAGACTCTTCCAATTTTCCTTCTCTAAAATAAATTCTACCTAGATGTATACGAGCATTCATATGACTTTTGCTACTTGCCATTTCAAAATACTTTCTAGCATTTTTTGTATTTCCTAAATTCTCATATATACACCCCAGTCTATAACTAGACCTAGTATCTCCATTTTCAGATGCTTTCTTATACCAACTTATAGCTTCCTCGATATTATTTAAATCTTCATAAATATTTCCTAATTTAATTTGACAAGATACATTATTTGGAATTCTTGAATAATACGAAATTGCTTTTTCTATATCTTGATTCTGATAATATAAGTCCCCAAGATTTTCAAGAGAACTTTTACATCCAACAGCTATGGCATCTTCATAATATTTAATAGCATTTTCATAATCTTTTTCTTCAAAATATATGCCTGCTAGATTGTTTTTTGCCTCTGTTATATCATCTTCTGCAGCCATTTTATAATAAGTTTTTGCTTTTTCTATCTCATTTTCCCTATTATATAAATTAGCAAGTCTATACTTAGAAAGTGTATGATTTTTTTCTATTGCTTTCTCATAATAATAGATTGCATCTCCTAATTCTTCTTTTCTATCATATACGTATGCAAGCCTATACTCAGACTTCACATCATCTCTATCGGCACTCTTTTTATAATACTTTTCTGCTTCTTCTAAATTATCATTTATTTCCATAATCATACCTAAGTTAAAGCAACCTTTCGTATGACCTGACTTGTACAATTGTTTATATAAACTTACTGTTGATTTATTATCTTTCTTTTTTCCATTTAATATTGCTAAATTATATTTTGCATCATCATCTAAAAGCACAGAACCTTTTTTATAATACTCATATGCTTCATCATCTTTCTCCAAAAAAGTATATAATACTCCTAAATTAAAACAAGCTTTCCCTAAATTATTGTCAGCTGCTGCTTTTAACCATTTTTCACATCTTATAAAATCTTTCATTTTAAAATGGCATACACCTAAATTGTTTTGTGCTTGTAAATACCCTAAATTTGCTATCTTTTCATACCAATATATAGCATACTCATAACCATCTAATCTATAATACATATTACCTAAATCAAAAGCAGCATCCTCACTTCCACTTTTATATGCCATTGAATACCACTTTTCTGCTTCTTTAAATTGTTTTTTACTTTCATATATATTTCCCAAAGTATATTGGGATTTTACATAATTATCTAATGCCGCACTCTTATATAATTCTATTGCACTTTCTGTCTTACCCATCTTTTCAAGAATAGCTCCCTTAGTATGTATGACTTTCGGGTCATTAGATATATTTTTTATTTTTTTTATAGAAAATTTTGTATTTTTCATTATTCACTACCTACCCATTTTATAAAATATATTCTCTCAAACATTATTATACATTATAATCTATAATTAATGCTATAATATTGAATTTTTACCTTTTGTCACTATATTGTAACATTAAATTTTAAATTTTATAATCATTAGATTTTATTATTCAATTGGTATATAATGTATATATAGGGGGGAGGACATTTTATGAATTTCAGCAATATTTTTATTCAAGTTGCAGTTTTATTTGTAATTATTTTAGTCGGATTTTTTATCAGAAAATTCAACTTATTAGATGACCACTGCACATCTAAACTTTCAACTTTAACAATGACAGTTTTTTTGCCATCAATGATAATTAGTTCCATGCAAATTAACTTTGATAATAAAATGATACAAAAAATACTATTGTTATTATTTACATCTTTGATTATGTATATAGTTTCAATTATAATTGCATTTTTATTAAAATACATTTTAAAGTGTAATAATAAAAAAGATTTGGGGATATATCAGTATATAGTTGTTTTTTCAAATGTTGCTTTTATGGGATATCCCGTAATTGAAGCAGTTCTGGGGCATGAAGCGATATTCTATACTGCAATATTCAATTTACCTTTTAACTTATTTTCTTTTACTTTAGGGATTTACCTTTTATCTAAAGGTAGTACAGATAATGGTTTTTCAATAAAATCACTTATAAGCCCTGCTACAATAGCTATTATTATTGGACTTTTTTTATTTGTTACAGGACTTAGATTACCTCAATTTATAAATGAGCCACTTAAGATGTTAGGAAACATAACTACACCAATATCAATGATTATCATTGGAAGTTTACTTGCTAACTCTTCAGCTCTCGATTGTTTTGTCAACAAAAAATTATATGTAGTTACCTTTATAAGATTATTGGTACTTCCTGTTATTGTATATTTTATTCTAAAAGGATGGGTGAATGATAAGATGATTTTAGCTATACCAGTAGTAATTTCTTCTATGCCTGCTGCTGCAAATACTGCTATAATGGCTAATCAGTATGATTCTAATATAACACTTGCTTCACAATGTGTGTTTTTTACAACACTATTTTCAGTTATATCTATACCTTTTATAAGTATTTTATTGTTGTCTTGATTTATTATTTTATGTATTATATAATAACATATTCAATAAATTACAAATATAAACATTTTATTGTAGTATATTGATGGAATTTTTTCCTAGATATTTGTCAATAATATCTATATGTATTATAGAATAGGAGGCTTAAATATGGATATAGATTTACTCTTTAAAATAGTATTTGCTATAGTTGCTATAGGTATTTCTGTAAAAATTATCAAAACTGTTGCCAGCCTAGCTTTTAAAATAGCTTTGATATTGCTGATAATTTTATTTGTATATAGAATGTTTTTGTAAACATTTAAAAATAAGTTTTTTAATATCATAGAGAAGTAGAATAGAGTATCTTTAATGAAAACTATTTATTAAAGACACTCTATTCTACTTCTCTATTACTGTTTTAAATTAAATTTTTATTATATCTCCCCATAATATAAACATCTTCAAATTTGCCATCTCTGATTACAGCATATTTTTTAATACCCTCTATTTCAAAACCTAACTTTTTGTATAAATTTAATCCCTTTTCATTGTCTACAATTACTTCTAATCCGACTCTAGCTAACATAATCCAATTGTCTGCTATGTCTAGAAGTTGTTTTATAAGTTTTTTCCCAACTCCTCTTCCATGATAATTCTCAGCAACAGTTATTCCTATTTCTGCACTATGTCTCAATCTTGGAGAAGAATTTACATGTAACCCAGCAAAACCTATTATATCTTTTTCTCCATTATTATTAGTTTCAGCCACAAACATATAATCATTTTCTCCCAAGGAATCTAACATAGCCTCAGTTTTATCCACTCTGTCACTCATTAATGCCAAAGTATTTCTCATAACACTGTATACTCTTCTAATTTCATTAACAGCTTGTGCATCTTCTCTTCTTATAGGTCTTATTATTATATCTATAGGCTACTCATATCGCTTCCCCCTTAAACACAATCTTTATTTTTACTTAAAACTTTACAAGTTTTATTTTATACTGTTTAAATCTATGTATGCTTCTATTTGAGGTACATATATCATATTATCTTTTATATGTGTACTTCCAAATTCTTTTAACTCTGTACCATCTTTATCCTTAGTTATTTTGTATCTAATTGACTCATCTCCTTCATTTACTTCAGCATGAAAAAACATGCCTTCATATTGTTTAAATCTAAAATTAAAATCATCTTTAGTAAGTTTTATTACCATATTTTTATCTACTCCTTACATAATTAATATCTTTCTTATTATTAGTTGTATATAAACTGTTTATTCATATTAATATATTATAACTTATCATTTATTTAGTATAAAGTTATAAATACATATATCTATACTTATTTTACAATCTATCTTCAATTAATATATAATAGATTTATACAAACTAATATCTGTGAGGTGAAATATGAGCAAAAAGACAAAATATTTTTCTTTAATTCTTTTTCCAATTGCTTTGCTTTTAAATTTTATAGCAAGCAAAATTCCAAATATTGTTGAAAAATATTACTCTCAAGTTATAAATAAAGTAATTGTACAAGTACTTAGTAAAATTTCAGGAATTTTTCCATTTTCTCTATATGAAATTACAATATACATAATCGTTATCTCTGTCTTTTTATTTTTATGTTCTACTGTATTTACAGTTTTTAATAAGAAAAAAAATTTAAAGGCATTTTTAAAGAATTCCATTTTAAATATATTATCCATTGTATCAATAGTATACTTTCTTTTTGTAGTACTTTGGGGAATAAACTATAACAGGATTCCACTTGAAACCACACTTATAAATAAATATAATTTGGAAAACAGTACTTCTATCAAATCAAAGCAACATAGTGTTAAAGAGCTTACTAAATTATATAAATTTCTTGTAGCTAAGGCAAATGAAGCTAGAAGACACACATTACAAGACAAAGACGGAGTTGTAAAATCTAATACAGATTATAAAAGTATCATAAATAGAGCTCAACTAGGATATGATAATATTTTGGACATATTACCTAGTGTTAGTGGCAGTTATTCTAAAGCTAAGTACGTTATTTCATCAAATCTTATGTGTTATACAGGAATAACTGGCATATATTTTCCCTTTACGGGTGAGGCAAATGTAAATATTGCAATACCTGACTTATATATTCCTTGTACAGTTGAACATGAAATGGCACATCAGAGAGGATTTGCCAGTGAAGATGAGGCTAATTTTATAGCGTATATTACTTCTATAAAACATGCTGATATTGATTTTAACTATTCTGGCTATATTTTAGCTTTAAACTATACAGCTTCTGCATTAAGCAAGGTTGATTATGATGCCTACGTTGAAATTTCTGCTGGTATTTCAGATTCTGTTCGTAGAGATTTAAAAAACGAAAGTGAATTTTGGAAAAAATATGAAGGTAAAATTGATAAAATTTCTAATGAGTTTAACGATTCTTATTTAAAAGCTAATGGTATTGTTGAAGGTACTCAGAGTTATGGTAAAATGGTTGATTTATTACTGACTTATTACGAATTATATCCATATAATTAAGTGATACAATTCAAGGCTACATTCACAGACAGCTGGTTCTAAATCAGCTGTTTCTTCGTTTAAATAAGTTTTAATTCCTATCAATTACATATAATTTGAATATATATATTTGGGACGTAAGATAAAGTCCATGCCCCTAAATTTATTTAATATTTAAACAAGCATGTTGAATAATAATTCATTCTATTGTATTATATAAGCGTAGAATAAAACTAAATAGGCAAAACTAGAGAA